>JANTFG010000056.1 GCA_024763555.1 Thermoanaerobaculales bacterium | reverse complement strand
CTTGATGATGATCGTTTCGGCCTGCGGTGGACCCAAAGCAGGGCCCTCTCCCGCGGAGAAGAGCAATTCCGCGGCGAAGAAGTCGGCAGCGGGTAAGGTTCTCTCCGAGGTACCCGGGCTGCTCGACCCATCCGCCCACTATCTCATCTATCTGCACGGTGCGATCATGGAGACGCAGGGAATGAGGCCCGTCAGCCCGAGATTCGGGCCCTATGAGTATGGGCAGATCCTGCAGACCTTTGCAGAAAGGGGCTTCGTCGTGATCTCCGAGACCAGGTCCCGGCGTACTCGACCCGATGTTTTTGCCCGTCACGTTGCCGATCAGGTCCATCGTCTCCTCGATGGCGGTGTCCCGGCCGACCAAATCACGGTGCTCGGTTTCTCCAAGGGCGGGGCGATCGCGACCCTGGCCTCGGGTGAGGTCCTCCGAGATCATGTCAACTGGGTCATCGAGGCCGGTTGCGGGCCCTGGATCGAAAAAATGCCGAGGCTGAAACCCCACGGGAGGATTCTCTCCATCTACGATTCAGCGGACGACATTGCGTCTTCCTGCAGCGATCTCTTCGCACGGATGGGAGAAAAGGCCGAAACCCGGGAACTCGTTCTCGACCTCGGCAAGGGCCACGGAGTCTTCTATACGCCGGATCCGGCCTGGGTCGAGCCGGTCATTCAATGGGCCGGGCTGTAGGACGAAATAATCAAGCTCCGATCTCCGTTGGAAGGCAGGGAGGGCTTATGAGTCTTGAAATCGGTGATGTGGCGCCTGAGTTTTCGGCAATCGATCAGAACGAGAAAATCTTCAACCTGGCGGATGCTCGGGGAAAATGGCTCGTTCTGTACTTCTACCCAAAAGACGACACTCCGGGTTGTACGACGGAGGCATGTGAATTCACCGAGGGAATCGAGGCATTTCGGGATATCAATGCCGAGGTTGTCGGATGCAGTCCGGACCCGCCGGAAAAACACCGGAAATTTATCGAGAAGTACGGGCTCAGGATTCGCCTTCTTTCAGATCCCGGGCATGAAGTGATGGCGCCCTACGGCGCCTGGGGTGAGAAGAAACTCTACGGCAAGCTCAGCATCGGAACCATCCGTTCCACCGTGATCATTGATCCGGAAGGCCGGATCGCGCATCGTTGGAAGAGTGTTCGCGCGAAAGGGCATGCCGAAAAGGTTCGCGAGAGGCTCACAAAGCTCCAGGCTTGAGGCAAGAGATTCGGAGGAAAATCCTCCAATTTCTTTGATGAAGGAGTGTGGTTGTCAAGGCGGTGGATCGATTCAGCGAATGCCGGTGGCCCTGCGAACGGAATCCATCAGGGGTACGATAATTTCCCGGGCTCGTTGAGCTCCATCGGCTAGAACCGCCTCGACCTCCTCCGGTGAGGAGGAGAGCTTTTCGAAACGTCCTCTGGCATCTCCAAAGACCTCGAGGAACCACTCGAAGAGCTTCTTCTTGATCGTGCCGTAGCCGGTGCCTCCCTCGTCGAACGCCTTTTCGAGCCAGGCCTGCTCGCCATCAGGCGCGAAGACCTTCGCCAGCTGGTACAGGGAGCCTTCCTTCGGCTTCGGCTCCTCAACTGGCGTGGAGTCGGTCTTGATCGACATGATTCGTTTGCGAATCGCCTTTTCGGGACCGAAGATCTCAATGGTGTTCCCGTAGGATTTCGACATTTTTCGGCCATCCAGCCCCGGAACCACGGCGACCTTTTCCAGGATCATCGGCTTCGGAAGGCGAAACACCTCCGTACCATAGGTCGCATGAAAGGCGCCGGCGATATCGCGGGTCACTTCCAGGTGCTGTTTCTGATCCTTGCCGACGGGAACAAGATCCGAGTTGACGATGAGAATATCGGCAGCCATCAGCACGGGATAGGCAAAGAGTCCATGATTGGGAACCATTCCCTGGGAAACCTTGTCCTTAAATGAATGACAGCGTTGGAGAAGACCCATCGAAGTCACCGTGGAGAGATACCACATCAGTTCGGGAATCTCGGGGATGTCGGACTGGCGATAGATGATGCTCCGGGATGGATCCAGGCCGAAAGCCAGGAAAGCCGCCGCAAGATCGGAGACCAGGGGTCTGAGGATTTGAGGATCCTGAACCGTCGTCAGGGCATGGTAATCGGCAAGAAAATAGAAGCAATCGTGCTGATCCTGCAGTTCGATGAACTGTCGGATCGCTCCGAAATAATTCCCGATATGGAGTTTTCCTGAAGGCTGGACACCCGACAAAACACGCATAGCCACCTCGCTGCCGGGATGGTAGTACAGCTTTTCCTGATGGTCTACCGTTTCGGGTGTCCCCCACAAAAAACTCCATCCGCGAGTTGTGGGCGACAAAACCGACGAATGAATTTCCTGAATCCCCGAAATGAACGACTCCACCTCCGAAGAAATCCGGCCTCACCGAGCCTCTTCGCCCCGAGGCCGGCATCAGGATCTTCCTGAGTTCTTTACCTCCGTTCGCCGGGGACCCGGTAATCCGAAGTCTAAAGAAGCGAATAGAGAACAGGGTTTTCGGGAGGGTGGGGGCCCCAGGTCAAGGGAATCGGGCCTCGAGTTTCTCTGAGACTCGATCAGGCAGGAAGTGCCTCGCTCCCCGGTGGTCTCTGTTGTCCGGCAGGCCTTGGGCCCGGAGCAGGAGCCGCCAACAGGAACAGCCGGCCGGAAGTAATTCCGGAGCCGAGTCCCTCGCCTGAGAGGCGAGGCTGAGCCGGCAGCGTCACGCTGGCAGTGATCGGAACATCCCACGACCGCATCGGTTTTAGCCACCGCCCCCAGACTCCGGCATCAGAATCCGAGACCACGATCATTCCTCCCGTATTCCGCTCAACGATCCACGACTGCACCGGCTCCGGCATCCGCTCCGGATTCGGCTCCGGCATCGGCTCCCGCGCCTGTCCCTGCCCCCGTTCCTGCCCTCCGCTCCGGCTCCTGCCCCTGCTACTGTTCCTACTCCTGCTCTGGGCCCGCCGGCCTCTCGGAAACACTTGAAGCTTGAGGCCGTATCTTCTTCAGCTACAATGGCTCGATCGGAGGTCGAGATGAAATTCGGACGCCTGATCCCTGTTCTGATCCTGCTGTCAATCGTGTCCCTTCTCCAGGCGGATGAAATTCCGGCGGAAGTAGAGAGGGCGATCGGCATCTATGGGGCTCGGCAGGAGCTTTTTTCAGCCAAGACGATGGATGAGCCGATGATGAGAATGAAGAGCTGGGCGCCTGAGCTTGAAGCCCTGAGCTTTGATGTGAGGCACTATGATCTCAAGTTGCTCGTGGACATCAGCCGGGAGCAGATCTCAGGCAGTGTCGAGATCGAATTGGAGAATCTTGA
Source organism: Thermoanaerobaculales bacterium (assembly GCA_024763555.1). Classification (GTDB taxonomy): domain Bacteria; phylum Acidobacteriota; class Thermoanaerobaculia; order Thermoanaerobaculales; family Sulfomarinibacteraceae; genus JANTFG01. Next base: position 12,841 of record JANTFG010000056.1, on the reverse strand, counting down.
AGCGGGACTGAGGACCATCGCGCTCGATGCCGATGCCAACCTGAGGATCAGCGGGGTTGCGCTGCTCTCGGACTCGCGCTATTCGATGGACTCCGCGCGCAGCCTGGATTTCAGCCATGAGGAGAACAGGCTGCTCATCACGGCCCCCCGCACTCTGCAGGAGGGCGAGGAGCTGAAAATCCTGGTGAGTTACGGGGGGCATGCTTCGCGTGAGGGCGACGGGATCAACTGGGAGCAGCATGGCAACTCGAAGCCGCTGGTCTGGACGATGGCCGAACCCTTCGGCGCCCGGGTCTGGTGGCCCTGCCAGGATCGACCCGACGACAAGGCGCTGGTTGATCTCGAGGTTACGACCGATGCCCGGTGGATCGTTGCCGGCAATGGTCTGGAAGTCTCGCGGAGGGAAGTGCCGGGGAGCAGTCTCGCCACAACGCACTGGTCCTCCCGGTATGAGATGGCGACCTATCTCGTCGTGATGAATATCTCCGACTTCGATCTCAGCGAGCAGGAGTACGAGGCTTCCGACGGATCGAGGATGCCGGTCGTGCTCTACGCCCTTCCGGAGCTTGCGTCGCAGGCCCGAGTTGATTTGGCGCAGACACCGGAGATGATTTCCCTGTTGGCTTCGCTTTACGGGGAGTATCCATTTGTCGATGAAAAGTATGGCAACTGCTCCACGACCCTCGGCGGCGGGATGGAGCATCAGACACTGACGACCTTCGGCGCGGATACCATCGGTTCAGATTTTATCGAGTGGCTGGACGTTCATGAACTGGGACACCAGTGGTGGGGGGACTGGCTGACCTGTGCCGAGTGGCGGGAACTCTGGCTCAACGAGGGCTTTGCGACCTATACGGAATGGGTCTGGGCGGAGCATCAAGGGCAGAGCGTTTTGCGCTCCTACCTTGAGGATTCCGACGCCCTGGGTCTCTTTTTCGGTCCCGTGTACGACAATCCCGTTCCCTTCTCGAATACCGTGTACAACAAGGGTGCCTGGGTGCTGCGAATGCTGCGCCATCGCCTTGGAGATGAGGTTTTCCGGACCGCGATCCGGAGCTGGCGCGAGGAATACGGTGGGGGCGTGGGCCTGAGTTCCGAGCTGCAGCGTGTTTTCGAAGAGGCTTCCGGGGAAGATCTCGGCTTTCTCTTCGATCAATGGGTCTACGGCGAGAACAGACCGAAAATCGTCTACGACTGGAGGATGGTGGACTCGGGAGAACTCGAGCTTGAGATCCACCAGGTTCAGAGCAATGCTGATCCCTTCCGTTTTATGCTGGATATCCAGGCCTTGAGGAGCGGGGGCGGCGTCGAAGAAAAACGGGTCGAGGTCCAGGCCCTGCGGGACCAGGTTTTGACCATCCAGGTTGAGGGAAGCATCAGTCGCCTGAGACTCGATCCGGACCATCAGCTCCTTGCGGAGTTTTCCTCCGCGGAGGAGTCCATGATCGACCTCGGAGCAGATTTTCCCGGGCCCCTGGATTTCGGAACATCCCATTTGAGTTCGGGCGAGTACATCGACAGGGTCGTGCCGATTCACAACGCCGGGAATGCTCCTTTAAGAGTCTTCGGGCTCGGATTTTATGATTCAAGCGTCTCAGACTTCAGCTTCTCGCTGCCGCGAAATCTGCCGATCACTCTCGATCCAGGCGAAAGTGTCGATCTGCAGTTGAGTTTTCGAGCCCTTGGAATGGGATCCCGCGATAACTGGCTCTGGATCAATACCAGTGATCCGCACCACGGTGGCTTCAGCTACCTGAAGCTTCACGCCCGGGCGGGTTTCTTCGAGGCCCCGAGGATTCAGGCCTCCTCGCGTGTCGCCTTCGGATCAGTCCCCGTCGGCGCTCTTGAAGAGAGGAATTTTGAAGTTTCGAACCTCGGCGGGGAGACTCTCAGTGTGTCTCTGTCGGCTGTGGGAGAGGGGCTCAGGCCGGCCGGCCCGGCCGAGATCGCCCTCGAGGCCGGAGAGTCCGTGCGGGTGGGCCTTCTCTTCGAGCCGGAAGGAAGTGGGATCTACCAGGGGAGAGTGATCCTTCTGAGTAATGATCCTCAGCGTGCCCGGGTGGAGATCCCGGTCTCCGCTGAAGGGGTGCCGGCGCCTCGAATTCAGCCCGTACCGGCGATGGTTGATTTCGGTGTCGCCCCGGCTCAGGAGGAAGAGGAGTTCCGGATCAACAATATCGGGGGCCAGACTCTCCATATCCGGGCCCTGGATTTCGATGGGCCCTTTCAGCTTTCCGATGTCATTGTGCTCCCGGCCGAGATCCCGGCGGGTTCCTCTCTCCGACTGCCGCTGAGACTGCGGTCGGATGCTGAGGCTGCGGTTGAAGGGGTGCTGAGGATCCTCTCGGATGATCCCGGGCTTCCCTGGCTCTCGGTGCCGCTGTCGGCCGTGGTTTCCTCGCCGGAGGAGATTCGGGAACAGTCCATTGTGGCCGTCGCCCATACCCCGGGCTACGGGAGTGCGCTCTGGAAGACCGAAATCTCACTGCTCAACCCGGGTCTGAGAGACCGGGCGGTGGAACTGGAGTTTCTGCCCGAGACCGGACGGGGATCGGGCGGGACGCATCTGACTCGAACGGTGCCCGCCGCATCACAGATTTCGGTGGAGGATCTGGTGAAGAGTCTTGGATCGGAGGGTGTCGGAGGGCTGGTGCTGAGATCCGACGGCTCTCAGGTCTTCGTGCATTCCCGGACGGCGGCATGGAACCCGGAAGGCGGAAGCTTCGGTCAGACCATCGACGCGCTGCCGCGGGCGGAGCTGATGGAAAAGGGCGATGCCGGAATTCTCGTGGGTCTGGCTTCGGGGGAGGGCTTCCACAGTAATCTCGAGATCCTTAACCACGGTCGGAGTCCGGTCGTTGTTGATTTCCAGTTTTTCGACCAGGAAGGAAGAAAACTCAGTTCCATGAGCCTGAGGGCCCAGGGGAGGAGTTTCGCCCAGCGGACGGATGTGCTCAGGGATTTCGGCCGGATTCGCGGGGCATGGGCCCTCGTCTCTTCGCAGACGAAGGATGCCCTCTTTGAGACCTTCGCTTCGATGGTCGATGATTCCTCCCACGATCCAACATCCATATCCATGCAGGGAGTCGATGGTCTGGGACGTGATTTCCTGATTCCCGTAGCGGCAAGCCTTCCGGGGTTTGACTACAGCCGATGGAGGACCTCGATCAGCCTTGTCAATCCAGGACCTGACGACGCGGAGATCTCGGTGAGTTTTCACTCCGGGGACGGCTCCGGAGATGTCTCCACGAGCTGGCAGCTGGAGGCGGGCCGTTCCATCTACGCCGATGATCTTCTCCCGGATCTGTTGGGTACTGGAGGAGTCGGATGGTTGCAACTGTCGTCCACAGCAGCCCTCGCGGCGAATCTCAGGATCTTCAACGAGAGGGATTGGGGAAGTCTTGGTCAGAAGGTCGCGGTCAACAGGTGGGATCCCTGCGGCGGAATTCGACTCTTCGGTGGAGTACGTTCCGACGGGAATTTCCGCAGCAACCTCGGTTTGAGTTCTCTCGACGGACTGGATCGGAGTATCGAAATCCGGGTTTATGATGGTCTTGGTCGTATCGTCGGGACGAAGACTCTCCTTCTTCCGGCCACCGGGCTCGTGCAGAGTCTCGAATTTCTCAAAAATCTGTTTGATTATCACGGCAGGGCGTGGGTCGAGGTCGAAGCCGAGGATCCTGAGGCCTGCTTTATCGCCCATGTTTCGGTGGTCGACGGGCTCAGCGGCGATCCATCCTACCTGCCCGGATGGCGTTTGAGCGGCGACTGAAGCCCGCCCCTTTTAGAATTTCGACAGGATGTCGCGACCGGACATGGAGATGTCGCGTTCAGCTATTCCCAAAACAGCCTTCCGGAGCCGATACTGGCTCCGTGGGGGTTGGAATGGATCCGTTCTTGGCGACAGCGTGCCTGCTGCTCATTTTCTGTTGCGGTAGCTGGCTCCTGATGGCTCGGATGGTCCGCAAGGAGATCGGCAGGAAGCCACCGATCATGAGGATGCGACAGCTGATCGAAGAGTATGAGCTTCTGGTTGATCTCGGGAGGGCGCCGGGGCTGCTTCTCAATCTGTGGATTCTGTCCCTTGCCGGCCTCATCGGTCTTGGCGTATGGAAACTCCTGCCCTGATCAGCCGAGCTCGATCCGCCGGAGGATCGCCCGCAGACCCCGGAAGTCTGAGATTTCAAATTCCGGTTGAATCTCATCGGAGCAGGCTTCCCCGGAAGGATTGAACCAGCAGGTCCTGATCCCGGCCCTGACTCCGCCTGCGATGTCGGAAGAGAGTTTATCGCCGATGATCATCGCCCGGCGCCGCGATGGCTCTCCGATCCTCCGGAAGAGCTCATCGAAGTAGGCTCCATGGGGTTTGGCGACACCGATCTCATCGGAAATCACGACGGCCTCGAAAAATCTCTCCAGCCCGGAGAGGGCGAGTCTCCGACGCTGGACATCCGAGATTCCGTTGGTGGCCAGGACGAGGCCGTAGTCCGGGGCCAGCTCCGCAACGATCTCCCGGGCTCCCGGGAGCAGGGGAGCCAGATTGCCGAGTTCCTGGAGGTATCGCGTACTGAGGGCCTGCGGGTCGGCATCGATCCCAATGGCCTTCAGGAGGCGCTCAAAGCGCAGCTCCCGGAGCTTCACAGAGGTGACAAGCCCCAATTCGAACCGGTCCCAGAGAGCGCTGTTGAATTTTCGGTAGAGTTCATGATTCTGCAGCGTGTCCGGGATGGAAAAGGCCCTGAAAGTTCTTCCCAGAGCGATTTCTTCGGCTGCTTCATAATTGAAAAGGGTGCCGTCCGCGTCAAAAATCAACCATCGAAGAATCTTCATCGGATGAGTGTAGCCTCATCCTCGGTGAAAAGGGGTCCGGGAGCCGGATATTCCGAAGACTCGTTTGTGTTTCCACTGCGGCTCATGATCGATTGAGTTTTTTTGCCTCTTCCCAGAGTTTATCCAGTTCTTCGAGCTTCATGTCGGAGAGTGTCTTTCCCTCTCGATCTGCGAGTTCCTCCATCATCCGGAAACGTCGGCGGAACCTCGAGTTTGCACCCTGAAGTGCAGTTTCGGGTTCGATGTCGATTCGGCGGGAGAGATTGGCCATGGTGAAGAGGATGTCTCCCATCTCGGAGGCGACTCGCCGGCGCCCCTCTTCCTGTCGGATGGCCTGTTCAAGTTCGTCGACCTCTTCCCTCAGTTTGGTGATGATGTCGGAGGTGTGCTCCCAGTCGAATCCGAGCCCGGCGGCTTTCTGGGTCATGCGGTAGGCTTTGAGAAGTGCAGGGAGAGCCTTCGGAACACCTTCGAGAGCGGAAGTCGCCTCATTTTTCTGCTGGCGCTCCCCCGTCTTAATCTCTTCCCACTGGCGAGAGACCTCATCGGCAGTTCCGAGAGTCTTTTCACCGAAGACATGGGGGTGGCGGCGGATCATCTTCTCCGAAATCGTGTTGGCGACATCCTCGAAGTTGAAAGCCCGCTTTTCCGCACCGATTCTGGACATGAAGACGATCTGCAGCAGGAGGTCACCCAGTTCTTCCCGCAATCCGGACATATCCTCCAACTCGACGGCCTCGACGACCTCGTAGGCCTCTTCGAGCAAATAGCCGGAGAGGGACTGCAGATCCTGTTCCCGGTCCCAGGGACAGCCGTCCGGGGCCCGAAGCCGGTCCATGATTTCCGTCAGGCGATCGACGGCTTTCGACATCTGAGTTTCTCCCTTCAGGCCCGGCAGATCGCGGAGGCCATCAGTTCCGGCCTGAGATATTCGCTCGCGATTCTGGAGAGATCCTCCCGCGTGATCGCGTTGATCTCCGCGAGATTCCGCTTGAGATCAAAACGGCGGCCCCGATCCATGAATTCCCCGATATCCAGCGAGGCTCGACCCTGCGGTGTTTCTGCGTCCATCAAGAGGGAGCGTCGAAGACCCTGGACGGCGGTCTCCACCTCGAGCTGTGTAATCGATGAAGCCAGAGCTTCGACTTCCGCCAATACCAGTTCCCGACAGCGTTCCGCCATGGCGGGAGAGGCGGCCCACCCGATTTCCAGCAACCCGGCAGAAGAACGAAGGACGGGAGAGGTCCAGATGTCATAGCACAGGCCCTCGTCCTCCCTCAGCTTCTGAAAGAGTCGACTGGAATTTCCACCCCCCAGAATGCGGGAGAGTACTGCGAAGAGGATGGCGTCGGGATGCTTCAGCTCCACTGCCGGAAAAGCCAGGCGGACATGGCTCTGGTCCACGGAGCTTCCATCGATCGTGATGGACCCGGCCAGCCACTCCGGCGCCTGGATGGTGCTTCCCTCGAGTTTATTGCCGAGTGGAATCCCATCAAGTCCCTCTTCGATGGTCCCGGCGTCGAGATCCCCGACAACACCGATGACGATTCGCTCAGGCCGAAGGAGTCTCAGGCGATGGTGCTCTTCGAGAATTTCAGGGGAAAGCGCGGAAATACTCTCAGGAGTTCCGACGATCGGTCGCGCAAGGGGGTGCTTGCCCCAGGCTGCCTGAAGGATGGCTTCGCCGACGCGGTCGGATGGATCATCCTGAGCGAGGCGCTGTTCAGCGAGAGCAATCTGCTTTTCGAGGTCGACATCTTCGGGGGCGAAGGAGGGAGTGATAAGGGCGTCTCGGAGAATGGCCATGGCGTCGGGAAGAGCGTCAAGAGTCGTCTGGACGGAGAGTCCCATCGACTCGGCCGCCGTCCATGCGTCGATTTCTCCCCCGAGGCGATCCAGGAGGCGGGCGAGTTCCAGTCGATCCCGTCCGCCGCAACGACGGAGCGTCAGGTGCTCGACGAGATGGGTCGCTCCCGCAATTTTCTCCGGGTCATGTGCCGCGCCGTGTGCAATCCAGATTCCGACGGAAAGGGTTTTCTTCCGGGGAGTCCGGTGGAAAAGCAGGGAATGAGTCGATTCGCTCCACATGGCCGCGCAGATTAACACAGATTGGAGATTTCGCCTGTGCCCGCCGGCGCCCTTCAGTGCCTCGGGATCTTTCCAACTCTCGTCGACTCCGGCTCAGGCAGTGCCGAGAGGGAACTTCTTTTTCTGCCGATCAAGCCAGGACCGCGTTCGCAGGTGGATGGGCTCGATTTTGTGGGCGCAGAAGGACGAGAGAAAATCGGAGGTGCCGAAGCGGTAGATATTCACCGGAAGATCCTCGGGAAGAATCATCTGAATTTCCTCGACGAATTGCAGGAACTCTTCATTTCCATCCCCGAAGATCTTTTTCTTGATTGCGATCATCAGGCAGAAGCTTTCCGCACCCTCTTCCCGTTGCATCGCAAAAAGGAAGACGGCTTCCACCTGCTGGGTTCGGTGTGACAGTTCCCTCAGTTGGTTGAGGAATTCCTGATCAAGAGCCAGCTCATCGACCTTTTTCAATTTGACCCGACTGCCGCTGTGAATCTTAACTTCGCTCATCAATGACTCCGTACGCGTATCTTACTCCCCTCAGGGCCGGCCGTCCAGCACGAAGATTGTCCTTTTTGCAGATCGCCGCAGGGAAACACTCATCTCAGGTCTGGGATAGAGTACACTGAGACCTGAGGAGGATCAGTGGAAGGCAGCGTCGTGATTATCGCCGCACAACCTTTCGAAGCCCGGGCGGCTGCCGGGGTCGGGAGAGGGATGAGTAAGGAGAAGTGGGGATCCTGGACGCTCTATCGGGGCGACATGTGGGATATCCCCCTCGCGGTCATCCGTTGTGGTCCGGGGAAAGTCGCCGCCGGTGCCGCCGCACAGGCCGCCATCCAGTACCTCGAGCCGGAAGTTCTGATTTCTTTTGGTGTTGCGACCTCCCCAATGCTCACGGTTCCAGCCGGGACTCTGCTGGTGGGCACGCGTGTGATGGATGTCGCGCTGTCTGAACTCAAGGATCTTCCGGTCGAGATTCCAGCGGCATTCAGGGCGCCGAAGGACATCCTCAGGTGTTTTGCCTCCATTCCGGGTGTGCTGGAAGGCATGATCCTCTGCTGGGAGGGACGGGTCGCCTCGCCGGCCCTGATTCCGCCGGGAATGCCGAAGAACGAGGGGCCAGTCGCTGTGGACTGGGAGAGTTCCGCAGTAGCGCAGATCGGCCAGATGTGGGAGGTGCCCTGGGCTGTTTTCAGAATCGTATCGGATCATGGAGAGGCCGATCGTCTGAAACGGCTTGCAGTTACGGCCCGCAGGCCCCTACAATGGGCGGCCGAGGTCACACGAAGGGCCTGTGCAGCATATCTGATGCCCGAGGAGGATGAATGAAGATCGAGAGACGCGAAGAAAGTGGAGTGGTGATCATTGCCCTGGGTGGAGTGATCAAGCTGGGTGAGAGTTCCCGACTGTTCTCGAATTATCTGGAGGGCATCCTCAGTGAGGGGGTTGAGGCGCTTCTTCTCGACATGTCGGAAATCGATTATGTTGATTCAACCGGCCTCGGTGAACTGGTTGGCTACCTGCAGAGATTCTCAGAACAGGGTGGGAAATTAGCGCTGCTCAGACCCCAGGAGCGGATCCTGAAGCTTCTCAAGTTGACCCGTCTGGATGAGGTCTTCAAGATCTATGAGGACGAGAGCGAGGGCCTCAGGGAGATGTCGGCAGGCTGATTCAGTTTTCCATGAGTAAAAACTCAAATGGACCGGGCAATTCTCGGCTGCCTTCGCAAAATTCTCCGAAGCATCCAGCATGGCCTCGACGTTTCATCTCGAGTTTCTAGAAATTATGGCGCCTCAAATTCCCTCCGGAACTTCCATTCGGGTGTCATCCTGAAGGCCGCGTACCCGCCAGGCGCCGAGTTCCCAGACCGCTTCACACCGATCGGGGCAGGGATCACCATCGAATCCCAGCTCTGCGAAATCGAGACCACCGGTCTCTTTGCCCTTCCTGAAGCAGGAGTCTCCTGCGCTTGATCTTCTCGTCCTTTCTTCCAGATCAGGTTGTTCGGCGTTGCCGGACGTGATTTCATTCCTTGGGAAGCTTCTCCCAGTCGCCGGAGGGAGCATCCATAGCCAGGGCCAGGCCGCCTTTCGATCCCTGGAAAATGGTATCCTCCGCCCGTTGGACCCGACCTCCTCCATAGCTTTTGAGGGCTGCTTCGAGCGCGGAGTCAAGGCCCTTCAACATTCCTGTACCGCCTGCAAGAATGACATTGTGACGGACCGTCTCCTGATAGTCCGGATCGACGGTCGCGATGAGATCGAGCATGGTCTCCGCCAGGGGCGGCACAATGGCGTTACAGCTCTGGCTCAGGCTCTGTGTAATATCGATTTCGGTGGGTTTCCCTCCGATCTGAGTCGTCACCTTGACTGACTTGGGCGCTTTGCCGATGAAGCCGTGTTCTTCTTTCCAGCGGCGGATCGTATGAATCGAAACGGCAAGGTCGGGAATGTCCTCCTTGAGGCTTTTCATCAGCTGCTCATCAACCCAGTCTCCCGCGTTTGGAAGGGTGCGCTGGTCTTCCTCAGTCGGATAGCGCCCCTGCATCAGGCAAAAATCGGCCGTTCCTGCACCGATGTCAAGCACGAGTGCGTGCAGGAGGGCCTCCATACCATAGGCGACCGCGAAGGGTTCGGACACAATGATCAGGTGGTCCATGAATCCGCGCATCGCGTCTTTGAGTCGCTGGCGATTGACTCGAAGAGCCTCGGCTGGAACCCCGACGACTCCACGAACCGACGCTCCGTTCTCTCGAGCTTTGCCGACTCCCGACTCTCTCATCAGGTGAGCAACGAGTTCTCTGACAGCCTCCTGGTCTTTCTCCGACCCCTCCTTCAGAAGACCACGCTCTAAAGGGCGGTGGAGGTCAAGCATGCTGCGATTCTCGACAGCCTCGCCGCCGATGAGAACCTTCCTCTTGAGTACTTTCCTGGCAACCATGTCGACGGGCCATCCGACAAATGAATCGACATATTCATGCTTTTCCTCGCTTGTCGAGATCGAACTCCTGGAGGTTCCGAGGTCGATTCCGACAAACATCTTTTGATCACTCATTCCTGCGCTCCTTTGAGGGGTTTGGCCGAATTTTCGGCGAAAGAGAGAATGCCCCGGACGAGACCGGTTGCAATATCTTGTCGATAGGAGGGGATGGCGAGCCGTCTCGCCTCTCCGTCGTTGGAAAGACAGGCAACCTCGGCAAGAGCGGCCGGCATCTCGGTTGCAACCAGGACGACGAAGGGGGCCTGCATGACGCCGCGACTGATGACGCCCGGATTCTCCCGAGACAACACCTGGTACAGGGATGACTGGATGTTTCCGGCAAGCTCCCGCGACGCCTTGCGCCGATGATCCTTGTAGATGGCCTCCAAAAGGCGCCTGCTGTCGGTGAGAGTGTAGCCGGAATTGAGGTTTTCCCTTTTGGCCAGGCGGGTTAGAAAGGGATCGTCGGAGGCGCCGAGATAGTAGGTTTCAAAGCCCCGGGCGCTCCGTTTCGGGAGCCAGTTGACATGGATCGAGACGAACAGATCGGCCCGGCTCTCGTTGGCGATACGGGCCCGATCCGCCAGGGAAACGGCGACGTCATCCCTTCGGGTCATCACGACTCGAAGACCCTGATTCTCAAGCAGTGCTTCCACGCGAAGTCCGATGTCCAGGGTCAGGTCCTTCTCCACCATTCCGAAGTTGATCGAAGTTCCGCCGTCGATCCCTCCGTGACCGGGATCAATCGCAATCGTTCGAACGCCGAGGCGGAGTACGCTGGGGATCAGGAGGGCTGCGCGGCCGGATATCGGGGCCTCCTTCTGTTCGTGGTCGATTCTCACGGGCGCCTGCTGAAGCCGGGTCTCCCGGACCGGAGCCCCGTTTTGACTGCGACCCTGGGCGAGGCCGGTCAGCAGGACCAGTCCGATGGCGGCCCCGAGGAGGCCTGTCGAACCGAAGACCCATTTCTTCAGTTTTTTCCAGCGTTGCTCTCGTTTCCTTCGTGTGGTCCCCAGCGGCTGGTCCTGGATGAGGTCAAGGTTCTCCTCGAAGGCGCCTCTCAGGAGGTCCCGCTTAAAGCGGGCATCAACTTTTTTCGGTGCTCTAAAGGGTTTTTTCCCCTTCTGTTTTCCAGGCTCCCCAAGCCCGCCATGGAGGGCTCGATCTTGCGAGGGATCGGAGGAACGAGACATATATTCATCGTAGCATGTATCGCTTCGACCTGAAACCGCTCCCCCGCAGGAGTCTGCAGGAAGAAGGGCTGATTCTGATCAGAGGCGGAGGTCGACCCTGTTTTTCGGGCCTTCCCAGACACTGACCTGGAGGAGTTGTCCCCCGGCCGCGGCATAATCCTTCTCGAGTTTTCGGGCGATGAACAGGGCCAGGTTTTCCGCGCTGGGTGAGGGCAGGCCGATCTCGGGATTCTCGTTCAAGTCCTTCCGATGGAGTTGATCGATGAGTTCTTCGAGAATCTTGTGCACCCTGTGAAAGTCAAGGCCGTAGTTCTCCCGGTTGAGCTCGTCGACACCGATTCTGACTTCGACCTTCCAACGGTGCCGGTGCTTCTCCTCGGGCTTGCCGAGATAGGAAATCAGGGCATGTTCGGCTTCAAAGGCGCCCTGAGTGTGATAGATCCATCGGTTCATGCCTGGTCCTTTCTCACAGATCTCGGACGAGGCGGGCGCAGGATCAGCGCCTCCCTTCGAATTCGAAGGAGACGGGCCTCTTCCGGTGAGATGCCGAGAGCAGCAAAGAGACGGCGCAGGGAGCCACGTGGGCCGTCGGATTCGCGAATGTTCATTTTAAGGCGAACACCGCCGTTCTGGTCCTTCGTCCAGGACAGGATCCCCTGGCGGGCCTCTCCGGGAATTCCTGAGAGATCGTCCGGCCACCGACGATCTTTTTCGAGATAATACCGGCTTTGAGCCAGCAGCTTTCCGAGGGATGGCGCCCCGTCGAGCAACTCCGTGAAATCCAGCAGTCTCAACCCCTCCGGAAGGCGAGTGTTTGCCGCTTCAATGTGGAAAGGCCGAAGGGGCGCCGAACAGTCCACGTCAAAATACTCCGCCAGGCCCTCGTGTCCAAGGCTCAGAGCCGGTCCCATCGAGAGCCTGATATGTGGGTTGAATCCCTCGGTATAACGGATCGGCATTCCCGCTGCGCGCAGGACCCGTTCAAGGGTATCCATGGTCTGGCGATGAGAGAGAAATCGGGAGTCAGATGTCTTTTCGAATCGAAAGCGAATTTTCTTGTAGAGGGGAGGTTGTGACATTTTTCGAGGCGCCGTCGGAGAAGGGGATATTGAGTCCCTGGTGTTTTCTGTCTCGAGTTGTGGAAGCTCGGATGCCAGCTGGATATCACTGCCTGTACCGGGAATTCCGCAGCGAACACATTTGCCCCACTTGCAATCGGGTGTCTGCTGCTCCCGGCAGGCGCGTCGCCATTCCGCCTTGAGGTACTCTTTCGAAACCCCCGCGTCGATGATGTCCCAGGGCAGTGGGGCGTCGAGGTCTTTCTCTCCCAGAATAGATGCCGGGTCGATTCCCATCTCTTCCTCCGCCTGCCGCCAGGCCTCGGGGCGGAAATGTTCATTCCATCCGTCAAAGAGGGCGCCCAGTTCCCAGGCCCTGAGGATCGCCGCTCCAAGCTCCCTCCCGCCACGGGAGAGTAGGGCTTCATGGGCCGCTTCCCGGGGGTTGTTCCAGCTCAATTTAACGCCCTTGACACGTCTGAGGTGATCTTTGAGAAAGAAAAGTCTTCGTTGAAGTTCTTCAGGATCGACGAAGGGCTGCCACTGAAAAGGTGTCCAGGCCTTGGGGACGAAGCAGCCGACCGAGACCTTGACCTGGGCTGAGTTTCCTGCCCTTCGCCTTCCCACACGGGCAAGCTCTGCTGCCAGTTTGACCAGGTCGAGCAGATCTTCGTCGGTTTCCGTCGGCAGGCCGATCATGGC
>JANTFG010000055.1 GCA_024763555.1 Thermoanaerobaculales bacterium | reverse complement strand
TCGGGCTCAATCTGGAAATACTCAACGTAGGCAAGGCTACGCCTCCGATTTCCCTCAATCGCCCAATCCAAATCTGAAGCACATCTGGGCGCGCAAAACAGGAAGCAATTCTAGCGCGGACCCTAAGGGGCAAGGAGTGAGCACGAAAAACGAAAGACGAGAGGGGCAAAACGAAAAACCGTTACTACCAAAACTCAAGAGTACAATCTGGTCCCGGTAGAGGGTTCCGAAACTTTCAGGCCTTTTGAGAGCCCTGCGGCGAAAGCGGCTGTTTATGTTATCTTCCGGAAATGGACTTGGCCATCCCACCTGTAACTGAAGTCGAAGAGCATGAAGAATACCGTGAACACGAATACTCGACTTATCTCCCACTTCCGATCCAGGGCCTTCTCCTCGGCATGAGCCTACTCGTCTTCCCGGCTGGGTGCGGTCACCCGTCACAGGGTATCGTCATTCGTCAGGGCGCTGCTGCCCGTACGGCGTTGGTAGTCTCCGAGCCGACCCGACGCTTCGAGGCTCTTGACAATGGAAAGGCCGCACTTCCGCCTGGAGGAGATCCCTCCCGGCCAACCAGAATCATTCTGCCGAATGACGTACGCAGCGGTTATGTCCTTCCACTTGACCAGGGGCTCTCCTTCAGGCTCGAGACGGAGGAGGCCTGTAGCTTCCGCTGTCGTCTCCGCCGGGCAGAAGCCGAGGGGAGGGTTCGATGCCGGATTCTCCTCCATCATGAGGGAAGCCCAAGCGAAGTTCTCGCCGATGCAAAGGTCCCGGTGCGCCACTGGAAACTCATCTCAGTCGAGATACCGCGGTTCGGAACTAAGGGCGCCGAACTTGAAATCCGAGGCGAAGGGGTCGACGGCAATCCGCGGTCGCCTGTTCTGCTGGCCAATCCAGAGATACTCCAGGAGACCCAGTCACACCGCAAACCCTCCCTCCTTTTGATTTCCGTAGATACGCTGCGCCGGGACCACATGTCCTGCTACGGCTATTCTCTTCCAACGAGTCCCTCAATCGATCACTGGGCGGCCGAGAAGGCCGTCATATTCGACCAGGATATCTCGGCGGCCTCCTGGACCCTTCCATCCCACGTTTCAATGCTGACGGGACTGGACGCGGCCCATCACGGTATCAACCACGATGTCGGGCGCAGCGACATCAAGACCGGGGCCCATGCGTTTGGGGATCTCGATCTTCTCTCGAAAGTTCTCCGCCGATCCGGATGGGCGACAGCAGCATGGACGGGCGGCGCCTATCTTCACGAAAAATTCGGTTTTGCCCAGGGATTCGATCGGTTCCAGTCCTGGCCGGATCGTGGGCATGACGCATCCGAGCTGACGACCCATCTCCGTCAGACACTGGGATTCCTGAAATCTCACCGTAACTGTCAGACCTTTGTATTTCTTCACACCTATGCGGTCCATGATCCCTATCGGGCTCGTCCGCAGGCGTGGAAGGAACTCTTCGGTGAGGCTCCTCCGCCATCCGGACGTATTGCCCTGTTCTCACCGAAGAACGACCCTGGCCATGGCTTTCGACAGATCAATGAACTCCGTTTTCGACCTTCCAACGGCGGGCAGAGAAAACTCCGGGAGGGCGAACTTGAGGAGGCCGTCAAAATGTATGACAGCGGAATCCGTTATGTCGATGATCAGCTCGGTTCTTTTTTCGATGAGATTCGAAGAACCGGCCTTGACGACAATCTCATCGTTGTTCTGACCTCAGACCATGGAGAAGCCTTCGGAGAAGGGGAGCGCTTCGGTCATATCGATCTCAGCGATGATGTGCTCCGTGTCCCGCTGTTCATCTCCTTTCCTGACGGAAGAATGGCGGGAGGGCGCATCGCAGCCCAAATCAGCTCGACGGATATCTACCCCACCCTGCTCGAGTACCTCGGTATCACGACTCCAGACACAATCGACGGGCGCTCGCTTCTCTCGCAACTGGGAAGATCGACGCCAGCGAAGCAGCCTCCAGTATTCTCTCTGTCCGAAGCGGCAAACCGCGGTCTGTCCATGCGCTTCGAGGACGGACGGAAACTGATCTTCGATACGACGGCCTGGGCCGACGGGGAACCCCGTTTCCGAATGTTTGATCTTCGGAAGGATCCACTCGAAATTCACCCGACGACCCTGCATGTTCCCCAAGAGCAGATCACGACACTGTTGGACTATCTTGACAAAAAGGCAGCTGGTCTCCGTCTCGAACTCGTCAACGACTCCGACCGGGAGTTCTCCGGGAAACTCAGTGGATCCATGATCCGTCCCGTAGGAACAAAGAGTCTGAGGCCGGACCGTTCCAGACCTCGATTTGATGGAATCGGAAAGGCATCCTTTCTCCTTCCTGCGGGAGAGAGCCTCCATTTATCTTTCGAAAAGGTCTTCGGATCTCAACTGAGGATCGATGCTTCGGGCACCGGTGGTTATGCGAGTCTGAGCAGAACTCTTCATCTCAGACGGACTCCATATCACCTTGGTTTCGATGGGAAGCGTTGGATCAACTCGGACGATGGTGTTCTGAAGATCCGCCTGGAATGGCATGGGGGTGATCGCAGTTTGGGTGAGGTCCCGCTGGCCCACAACGATGAACTGAGAAAGCAACTCCGGGCTCTGGGCTATCTCCAGTAATCACCAGCCGATCTTCACAGAAAACCGACTTGGGTCAGTGAGACGGCCTATCCCCTTTGTTCGGAGCTCATTCTGGAGGATAGAATTCTGGCTTAAGGAAGTGGGAAGGTCTGAATGACCGGGTCAACCTCATCGGCAGGGCTGGGTCTGAAGATTTTTCCCGGGAGACCGCATTTTGGAGCTTCTTGAAACGGGGAGACGATTCAGGGGCCCGTCAGAGTAGCCCTTCTCCGGGTGGTTCAGGATATGGTCTCACACTTTCTCGCGAACCTCGATATTTGCGTAGTTGCTCAGAGCCCCGAGGAGTTCCTCCTGATTCTCCGGGCTCAGAAACAACCGCAGATCGGGACCTTCGATGAGGACGCCCTCTTTGAGAGTCGTGGCGTAGACGCGCGTTGCCAGACCATCGACCCGGAACCTGCCGGTGTGGTAGCCGGGGAGGGACGAACCGAGGGTCTTCATTGAAGAGCGGGGACGACAGGGATGGGCAAAACAGTTTCCAATTGAAAAACGGCGGCTACCGATCAGAGTGTGGATTTCCACGGCCCCCGGCTGGATTTCATAGCGGAGTTTTTGGGGCGAAACGAAGAAGATCAGGGGAATTGCCAGAACCGGCAGGAGGATGAGGCCAAAAACAGCCTGCAGGACCCGCCACCAGGGGCCGGCATCCTCACCGGGGTGAAAGGTCTCAGAATAAATCCCCCGACCTGATATTGCCTCGAGAAAGGCTGCCCGGTTTTTCGGTGTCAGAACCAGTGGCCGCCCCGAAGTGCCGGTTTGAAGCACGACGGCATCCCGACTGCAGTCGGAGGCCAGGTTTACCGAACCGAGTTCCGGGAAGGAGAATCGGCCCGCGCAGTAGCCCGGCAGAGATGTTCCCGCTTTTCGTTTTCCGCGTTCAAGCCGGGTCGGCCGGGCCTCGGTGATCCGCTTCAGCGGGATGATGCGTTGTGAAGGCTTGATTTTGAGTCCGGTCGTCACGAGGAGCTGCTGATCTCGAACTTCATAGGAAAGGCAGCGGGGAAGGAGCATCGCTCCCGCACCAACGAGAGCCCCGCCGACTGCAAGAATTGAGAGCAGGGCGCCGAGGAGAATCCTGGAAGTCCGGCTGTGTTGAGGGGGTCGGAAAACAAAACTGCTCATCCTGGTCTCGGCTCCTGATTCCCGCTCAGTAGGGGAGTTCGGTCTCGGCTTTGCCCGGCTGATCGAGTTTGAAGTCCGTCGGGCGGGCATGGATGACCTCGTGGAGCCAGGAAGCCGGATAGCCCTGCTCCGGGGAGATTCCCTCTTCGTTGACATAGCCGTCGTTGTATTTCATCAGCAGGTACTCACCAAGTTTCCGCCAGCGTCGAACGACCTCTTCCGCATGGGAGATGGAATAGTCGCTCAGGTAACGGCGGGCGATCTCGGGCTGGTCTTTCCATAATTCTGCAGCGGTTTTTTCGACCGCCGGCTGAAGCTGGAAAAAGAGCCCTTCCAGCTCTCTCTGGACCTTGAGGATCTCGGGAGACATCATGGAGAATTTCGAATCCGCCAGGTTGGCGACGAAGTTGAAGACCCACCAGGCGGAATCCCAGCTGAAATGGGAGATCTCGCCTTGCGTATAGCTTTCGGGCAGGGCGTCGATCCCGACATAAAGCGGGACATAACAGGTGGTCCACGTATTATCCAGGCCGTACCAGTAGACCCCTCCGATGGCATCGGGAAGCCATGCCCTGGATTGTGAAACGAAGGAGAAGCCCGTCTGCTGCGTGGAAATGGGACGTTCCCAGGAGTATTTCTGTCCATCGACCTCCCAGGCGATGGGCCTCCAGCGTTCCGGGGCGCCGAAGGGTCCTGCGTCCAGGCCTTTGGTCATGTCGTATGGAGTTCCCTCATAGTGGTCGCGCATCAGGGCCATGACATCTGCTGTGGAAAGTTTGCGATCGGGTTTGATCCACAGGGGGTAGGGCTGCGCCGATGGATCTCCCCGGTGGTAGGCGGGATCGAAGCTCTTCGCCCGCGAAGGCGCCGTCCTTCGGAAGATGGACCATACTCGTGTTGCCGTGTAGCGGCGCGACTGGACCGTGGGCGCATCAAAGGCCTCGGCAAAACTGAAGGGACGAGAGGAGTCCTTCTTCCAGTAGCCGTGCTGGACGGCAAAATCGATGATGTCCGGTGAATAGAGACAGTTCTCGGGATCATCGAGGGGGAATTCCCGGATTCGGATGCCGTTGGCATAGGCCGAGATATAGCCGTCGGGAATTCGTCGGGCTACCCAGTTGGCACCTGTGTTTCCGGGGCCTTTTCCGATCATTTCCATCAGCCAGACTTCATGTGGATCAGCGATCGAGAAGGACTCGGCGGTTGAGCGGTAGCCGTATTGGGTGACGAGGGATGTCATGACTTCGATGGCTTCACGGGCGGTGCGTGCCCTTTGGAGTGCGATATGCATGAGATCCCAGTAGTGCAGCAGACCCTCGGGGTTTTGAAGTTCCTCCCGGCCTGTGGTCGTGGTCTCCGATATGGCCAACTGGTGTTCGTTCATCAGGCCGAGGACGGCATAGGTGTGTGGCGGCTGAGGAATCGAACCCCTGAGTTTGCCTCCCCAGTCCCGGATCTCAAGGACCGAGCCCATTTCGTGGTCTGCGGCCTCTTCCCGGCGAAGATGGGGGTGAAATCGACCGTCACAGGCGTAGGTGATATGTGTGGAGCCGTCCCTGGAAGCACCGCGGGTCACGAGAATATTCGTACAGGGCAGGGCGGCGCTCGCGCCGAGAAGAAGGATCAGTGCGAGGAGAACTGAGGTGTTTTTCACTGCTTTCTTCCACCTTTCGAGATAACTGATTGCATTTTGTCGTCCATCGTCTGTTTTCTATCGACTCGTGTTCCGATCCTGATATTTGTCGATACGCGAGGCGCCCCCAATTCATGGAGGCGCTCGTGACATTTCTTCAAGGCGGTCATCACCTCATCCCATTCGCCCTCGATGTCGGTGCCGTTCGGATGAAGGCGCGGCTCGAGACCTGCGGATCTGAAGATCCTCTCGCATTCGGCGACATAGGCCGAGAGCGAAAGCCCCACTCCCAGGGGAATGATGGCGATATCGACGATGACGTTCATCCGCAAGCCTCCCGAGGCCGCTGCCTCCTGGAGAGAATATACGCTTTTCCGGCTCAGGTGTTTTCTTGGCGCCGGTCTCAATGAGGCAGGAAGCGCTGAGGGTCGGGATATACTCTCTCCATGGCTTGGGTGGACTCTCCCTCCGGACAGCGGCTTCCCACGATGGCGGTCGTCTCGAGGGGTCATTCCGCCTCATCCGGGTACAGCTCTGCTGATTCCGCCCATAGTGCGCTCTTGTCTGAGAGGGAATAATCGAGGCAGGCTATACTGTGGGCTATGGATCGGGCTGATTCTTCCCCGCGAGCCGGTACTTTCACCATGCTGGCTTTTGTTTTCTCAGCCTTCTTCGTGACCTGGTTTTCCCGCAACCTCATCCCCGTCGACGTCTGGGTAAGGATCCTGCTTCCCTTCGGGTGGATTGCGGTCTGGAGTCTCGCGTGTTTCGGAGCCGGTCTTCCCATGATCCGGTTTTTTGTCGGAAAGGGCCGACTTCCTCTGGTTGTGCATCTGGCCGCCGGGGCGGTCATGTTGTCCTGGCTGGCCACGCTCGGTGCCTGGCTTCAGATGTTCTCGGCCCCGGCGCTCCGGGGTATCTTTCTCCTGTCCCTGGCGGGCGGAGTTTACGGACTTCTGCGTTACTTCGGTGAGATCGAGCTTTATCCTGAGGGAGTGATCAGTCCTACGGGTGCGATTCTTATCATTCCGGTGGCATTGACGGCTGTCGTACTGACGACCTCCCCGGTGATGTATGACGTGCTGCACTACCACCTTGCCTTTCCCCAGCAGTGGCTGATTCACGGGGGCTTCCTCGAGTTCCCCCGCGAGGACTTCTCCTACTATCCTTCTGCCCACGGGATGCTCTATGCCTATGCACTGGCCATCGTCGGGCCCTGGGGCGCGAATGCGATCAACTGGTGGTTCGGGCTGCTTGCAGTTCTGCTGGCCGGCCACCTGGGGAGGAGACTGGCGGGACCCCGAGCAACGGGATGGGCCATGCTCTGTCTGCTGCTGACTCCCGCCGTCCTCCAGATCTCGGGAAACGCGATCGCCGATCTGGCGGTGGGCGCCTTCGGCGGGACGGCCCTTTTCCTGCTTCTGGCAGAGCAGCGGCCGTCGGCCGGAAGACTGGCCCTTGCAGGAGCAATGGCAGGGGCTGCGGCGGCGGCGAAATACCTGGCTCTTGCGACGGTCCTCATTCCCCTGCTGGCCCTGCTGGTGTATCTGGTGGGTGCCCCGTGGGAAAGAAAATTCCTTGTCGGAGCAGGAATCTTCGGCGCAGCCTTCCTGCTGGTTTCGGGCCCGTGGCTGCTTCGGAATGCTCTGTGGACCGGAAATCCCTTCTACCCTTACCTGCATATTTTCTTCGGGGGAAAGGAGGCGGTTCTGAACATCGGTGTGGATCTCAGGAACAATGTCGATTTACCCGGGAACCGGCTTCTTGACTTCCTCTATTCTGCGGGGGCTTTCGTCCGAAGGAGTTTTTTTCCGCGGGCTGAGGCAGGGTTCATCGGGCCGCACTGGCTGGTCCTGCTGGTGTCGGCTGCGGGCATCCGTTTTGCCGAGAGGCGTTTTGAGAAGGCTCTCTGGCTGTTTAGCGTCGTCGGAATGTTGTGTTGGGGTTTCCTGGTTCAATATATCCGTTTTCTCGTTCCTGTACTCATTCCCGCGGCCGCATTGGCCGGTGGAGCACTGAGCGTGCTCCTGCTGAGCTTCGGGAAACTGACACGATTTATGATCTGCGGTTTCTTCA
The DNA here is from genome assembly GCA_024763555.1 of Thermoanaerobaculales bacterium. GTDB lineage: Bacteria > Acidobacteriota > Thermoanaerobaculia > Thermoanaerobaculales > Sulfomarinibacteraceae > JANTFG01. The sequence continues at coordinate 8,713 of JANTFG010000055.1, read as the reverse complement.
TCTTTGTCTTCGGCTGGAATCTTACGGTCCTGGCCACGCCTTTCTTCTCGGACCGTCTCCTGGTTGTGAGTGGACGGATGGGTGAGCAGGAGTTTCGCGCCCACTGGGACGATGTCGGAGCAGCTGCCGATTTTGTGGCTGCGGAATTGCCGGAGGATGCGAAAATCTATCTTCTCGGTGAAAGCAGAAGCTTTGGTTTCATGAGGCCGGTCGTGGTCGAGGATCCCTACCATACGCCCCTGATCGTCCACTTGGGGCAGAGTGCCGCTTCCCCCTCCGGGATCGCCCGGGATCTGAGGAGGATGGGAGTGACCCATATTCTCATCAACTGGAGGGAGATTCCCCGGCTCGCCCGTTACCACGGTCGTGAGACCGTGGATCACAGCTGGGACTACTGGTATCCGGCGACCCCTCAAGATCGGAAGAAGATCTTCGCCTTTCTTGATCATGGGCTCAAAACCGTCTACGAAAGTGATGGCGTGGTGGTCGGAGAGATTGGCGACCCGAAAACAGTTTCCGAGGATTCAGGGAGCTGAGTGTGGGAAGGGAACTCTGGCTGATTCGGCATGGAGAGACGACTCGGAGTGCTGCGGGCGAAATTGCGGGCTGGAGTGATCCGCCGCTGACCGACAGGGGGCGGCGGGAGGCGGAGAGCCTGGCGGCGCGGCTGGAGGGACAAGTCTTTGATGGGGTGTACTCCTCGGACCTCCAACGATGCCGAACGACCGCAGCCCTGGCCTGGGGTGAGGCGAAGCCGGACCCGCGTCTGCGGGAACTCAACTTTGGTATCTTCGAAAAGAAGGCCTTTACGGAGGTGGATCCGGAGCTGTATCGACAGGTCGCTGAGTTTCGCTCCTTCGAGATTCCCGGCGGTGAATCTCTCTCGATCTTTCGAGGGCGCCTGCGCGAGTTCGTCGAGGAGCTGAATGCTGGAAAGTACCTGCTCTTCATTCACGGCGGTGTCATTCGTGCGCTCTGTCGGGATGCCGGTCTCGATCGCTTCGTACCGACCGGGACCCTCGTTCGTCTGGACTACGATTGTGGTCGGATTCTCTCGGTTGAGGAGGGGCCGGCTGATGCCTGAATTCTGCGGACGGGGAGCCATGGCTGTGGGATGAAGATTCGGGAGCGATGGGCTGCGCTCAGTGGGAAGGAGAGATTCAGGCTTGCCTGGGATCTCCTGATGGTCTGGGTTGCGCTCATCAATCTCTGGATGATCGTCTTCGATCTCAGCTATCTGATGCTTCGACCCTATTATCTTCAGTATCTTCCGGTTGTGCCGAGCGTGTATGACAAGATCAAGGGGATTAGTCCTCAGCCCCTGACGGAGGAGATGCTTGATGAGATCCGGAGCACGCGGAGGCTCCTTCGGGAAGAACTCGTCTCGACCGAGATTCCGGGACGGGTCAAAAAACTCCGGGAGACCACTGCGCGAATCATCCTGGAGAGGCCCTTCGACAGGTCCGGACTTGACGAGGATTTCAAGGTCATTCTTGAAAGGCTGGCGCGAATGGGAGGAGTGCGGGCCTCCAGTCTGAGGCTCGGGGTCTCCGAGTCTTTCCTGAGCCAGCTCTGGCCGGAGGACACCAGGGAGTTGCGATACCGCCTGGATCATCTGGATCCGGCCTTCCTGAAACTGCTTCGGATCAACTATGAACGGGAATATGGTCGCGGTGGCCGGTTGGTGGATCATTTCTGGATGCTCGATCTGCCCTTCCTGATGCTCTTCTGGGTGGAGTTTCTCATCCGGTGGATGAGGGCAATCCGGCGGCAGGCATATGCCCGGTGGTATTTTTTCCCGATCTTCAACTGGTATGACGTGTTGGGTCTGATGCCGATGGCCTTCTTCAGACCCTTCCGCCTGCTGCGGCTGGTTTCGGTCTATATGAGGTTACGTGAATCCGAATTGTCGGGAATCGGAAAGGACTTTATTTCCCAGACGGTGGAGTACTTCTCGAATATCCTGACTGAAGAGGTCTCCGACCGGGTCGCTCTGCGGATTCTCTCCGAGTTTGAAGAGGAGATTCTGGATGGAACCCATATGAGGATCGCGGCCGCGGTGCTGGAGCCGCGACGGAGGCGGATCAATGAGGTGCTGGCGGAGAGGCTTGCGGCGGTTCTCGGCAGTGCCCGGGTGCTCGAGGATTTCCGCCATCTTGCACGGCTCAACCTCGATCAGGCGATCGAAGAGTCGAGGAGTCTTGCTTCGATCCCTCTGCCTCAGGCTGTCCTTCGGCCCCTGATTCGGGGTATCGGGGACGTGGTTCTGGATACGACGGTGGAAACACTTACTTCAACCCTTAAGAGTCCCGAGGGCCGGGAGGCCCTGGAGGATCTTTTCTCCGCCGTAGAATCGGATCTGCTGGACGAGACGGCGCTGGAGCAGATTGACGAGGTGGTCCGGGAGATCTCCGTCGAGGTGATCGAGAAGATGAAGGATGTCGTGGCCGTCAAGAAATGGTCCCTCCCGGAGGAGGAAAGGCCCCGTCCCCCGGCTTCCTGGGAAGAAGGAGAAAGCCCCGGAGGCTGAGACCGGGTGCGGAGCGGCGAGCCGGACCGGGAGCAGGAGCGGGAACCGAGGCTGGAGCCGGGTTTGACGCCCGAAACGCGAAGCTGAACCGGCAGAGTTGCACTCGAAGTGGCCGGGACATCCCACGACCGCATAGGTTTCGGTCACCGCCCCCTTGCTCCGGCTCGGGATACAAAGGTGTGCTCGGCCCAAGCATTCCGCTCAGAGACCCACGGCCGCCCCGGCTCCGGCATCGGCTCCGGATGTGCGGCTCCGGCCCCGGTTCCGGCCCTCCGCTCCGGCACCAGCTCCTGTGCGCTCCGACATTCTCTCCACGTAGACCGCAAGCTCGGAATCCGCGATACAATGAGGCAGGATGTTACACGCCCTTCGTGATTTTCTGCGGAAAGTGCATTTGCGTCTCAAGCAGACGGACCAGATGTACATGGTCCTGGTCTCCATTGCCATTGGTCTTCTCGGAGGTTTGGGCGCCGTGGCTTTCAGGGCCCTGATTCGACTCGGAGAGGCCCTGTTCTGGGGCAACGGTGAACCCTCGCTCGATGTACTTCGGGGAATGTCCGTCTCCTGGAAAGTCGCGGCGCCGGCACTGGGCGGCCTTGCGGTCGGGCTGATCATCTACTTCTTTGCCCGAGAGGCCAAGGGGCACGGTGTTCCCGAGGTCATGGAGTCCGTCGTGCTTCGAGGCGGCCGGATTCGACCGCGGGTCGTCGTGGCGAAAATGCTGGCCTCGGGAGTGTGTATCGCTTCGGGGGGCTCGGTGGGGCGCGAGGGGCCGATTGTGCAGATCGGCTCGGCCATCGGCTCGACCCTCGGTCAATGGCTCGGGATCGGGGAGCGGAGACTGCGGACCCTGGTCGGTTGTGGGGCGGCTGCCGGCATCGCCGGGACCTTCAATGCGCCTGTGGCCGGCGCCCTCTTTGCAGTTGAGGTCATCCTCGGCGATTTCGGTGTGACCCAGTTTTCGCCGATCGTCATCTCCTCAGTGGCCGCAACCGTCGTCAGTCGACATTTTCTCGGTGATTTCCCGGCCTTCGAGGTTCCGGCCTACTCGCTGATCTCTCCATGGGAGCTTCTGGTCTATGGCCTTCTGGGGATTCTGGCGGGTCTTGCGGCACTGGTCTTTATCAAGATCCTCTACGGCGCCGAAGACCTCTTTGACGCCCTGCGCTTTCCCGAATATCTCAAGCCGGTTCTTGGAGGGCTTGCGATCGGGGGCATGGCCCTGTGGTATCCGGAGATCTACGGTGTCGGCTATGAGGCGATTAACGAGGCCCTGCAGGGACATCTGCTCCTCGGAGGCCTGATCATTCTCGTGATTGCCAAAATCATTGCGGTTTCGCTGACGATCGGCTCCGGTGGCTCCGGTGGGATCTTCGCTCCATCTCTCTTCCTGGGAGCGATGCTGGGAGGGGCCGTCGGGACCATCGCGCATGGGATCTGGCCGGATGCGACGGGCGGCGCCGGCGCCTATGCGCTGGTCGGAATGGGGGCCGTTGTCGGTGCCACGACGCACGCGCCGATCACCGCGATCCTGATCATTTTTGAGCTGACAAACGACTACAAGATCATTTTGCCCCTGATGATCACCTGTATTATCGCGACTCTCCTCGCGACGCAGTTGAAGCGGGCTTCCATCTATACCCTGAAGCTCCTGCGTCGCGGAGTGGATATTCACGGTGGGCAGACGGTCAACCTCCTGAAGGCTCTCCGTGTCAGTGATGTTATGCGTGATCAGTTCATGGCGATCGGTAGGGGAGAACCGGTCATGAAGGTGGTCTCGCGCTTCATCGACCACCCGGGGGACAGCGTCTTCGTCATTGACGGGGAGCGGAGAGTGCTGGGCGTCATTACGATCGATGAGGTGCGGCCGATTATGGCGGACCTGGCGGAGATCGGGTCTCTGATTATTGCCGGCGACATGATGCGGGAGGAAGATTTTCCGATTTTCCATGTCGAGGATTCCCTCGATGAGGCCATGCGGGGATTTGGAGCATTTCACCACAGCTGTCCCGTGCTGGATGAGGAGCATCGGCTGGTCGGAACACTCTGGCCCGGAGACGTGATCGAGCGATATAACGCGGAGGTACTGAAGAAAGAGATGGCCTCGACGATGGCCTTACGTGTGTCCGCTCCCCGGCGCGGACAGAGCCTTCCAGGATTAGAGGGCGTCAATCTGGCCGAGATTGTCGTGCCGCCCTCATTCGTGGGTTCTTCGCTTGGGGAACTGGATATCAGACGGCGATATGGCGTCACGGTACTCCTGATCAAGCATCGTCTCGAGGGATCGGAGGAGATCGAAGACCGGATTCCCGATGCATCACATGTTCTGAGGGAGGATGATCGCCTGCTGGTCCTGGGCTCAGAAGCCTGTATCGCGGCGCTGGAGTAGGGGAGGCGGCCTTCCCGGCGCCTGGAGGGCTCAGCCGGAGCCGCGAGCCGGAACGGATTCCGAAGCCGGATCTGAGGCCCGAGAGGCGAAACTGAGCAGGCCGAGTCGCACTTGAAGCGGTCGGAATTCCCGCGACCGCATCGGTTTCGGCCACGGCCACCCTGCTCCGGTTCTCCGCTTCGGCTCCAGTATCGGTGTACGGCTCCGGCACCGGCCCCTGTTTCTGCCCCTGTTCCTGCTCCCGCTCCGGATTGTGGCGCCGGCTTCTGCTCCAGTTCCGGCTCCGGTTCCTGCTCCCGCTCCGGATTCTGCTCCCGCTCCCTCTTGTCTTGCCTCCTGATTCCGCCTCACGGGCGGAGCCGATCAGACGCCTCAGGTGAAGCCGGTGCAGCTTGGAGCGCTGCTTCCGTAGCCGGAAGATGAGGACTGGTTTCCCCCACTTGCGAATGAGGAGACGAGCCGCTCAACATTTGAGGAGCCGCAGCCTGGGCAGACGACAGCCTTCGGGTCTGCGGAAATCTTCTGGAGCTTGGAAAAAACCTTCGAACAGTCTTTGCACTGGTATTCGTATATCGGCATGATGCGACCTCCCAGATCCGCCGGGACTCAGTCCTCGGCGGAGATATTGTCAATCTCACGGCGCCCATCGACAATAACCTGGTGCTCTCGATCAAGCCGGATTTCCAGTGAATCGCAGACACTCCGGCATATCGAAAACACACCATCGTCAATGATGCGGTAATACACTTTTAATCCTTCCCGCCTGCAGTCGACCAGTCCCGCCCTGCGAAGTACCGAAAGATGCTTCGAGACATTGGCCTGAGAGCCGCCGACCTCGTCCAGAATGCTGGAAACGCAGAGTTCTCCTTCGTGAAGGCAGTGGAGAATCTGCAGGCGTGTGGGATCCGCCATGGCTTTGAGAACGTCCGCAATTCGATGGATCACTTCGCTGGAGACAGGCATTCGGACTCCCCGGATATTTCGCTTCCCCGTCAGCCTGATGAATGTACTTCAGCCGGGTGATTGCGAAAGGTCCCCGGTGATGGGCCGCAGGACCGTATCACCGGGGGGTAATATAATCCTCATGCCGCGTCCGGTCAAGTTACCTTCCGGTTTGCGAGGTTCATCGCGGTTGAAAGTCCGTCCCGGATCGCGAGCGTGATGATTTCACGGCTTCGGGCGATGATTTCCTCGAGGAGCATCTCCTCCTCCGGGCTGAAGTTCGAAAGAACATAGTCGGCGAGCTTCTCCCGGACCTGATCTCTGTGAATTCCCAGGCGCAGGCGGGGAAAGTTCGTCCCCAGGACTTCGCAGATATTGCGAAGCCCGTTGTGAGTCCCGGGACCCCCGGACGGTTTGAGGCGAATTCGGCCCAGGGGGAGATCGATGTCATCAACAACAACCAAAATCTCGTGGGGGTTGAGCCCGGATTCCTTGAGAAATACTGCGATCGACTCTCCGGATCGATTCATGAATCGATCCGGGAGAAACAGTGAGATCTCCCGTCCGCCGATCAGGCGGGTGCAGGCCTTTCCCGGCTGGAGCTGGAGACCATCGGGAGAAGTCCGGCCGAAGAATCGCCTGAGCCGGCTCATCCGGGGTGGCGGAGAGTTCGTCGGCTCGCAGCCGAGGGAAAGTGCCTCAACAACACGGTAACCGACATTGTGCCGGGTCGAACGGTACTTCTCTCCGGGGTTTCCAAGTCCGATCACAGCCTGAATTCGAGGAGCATCCATCATCGTTCATCCTGAAAAAAGGGCTCCCAGGCGAGGGAGCCCCACGTTCCAGTATTTTCTCCAGTTCCCTGAGGGGAATTGAGGTCGATCACTCCTCGTCTTCGCCCTTGCCCTTCTTGATGACTTCGGGCTCGGCACTGTCTTCCTCTCCAAGGAGGCTGAGACCGGCGGTCTCTTCCTCTTCCTCGATGTCGCCTCTCGGCGCCTCGACGTGAACGATGACTCGGCTCTCATCCTCGAGGAGCTGGGCGCTCTCCGGCATCATGTCAACGACATCTCCGACGCAGATCTGCTCCCCGATTCCAAGCTCACTGATGTCCAGCGTGATGCGATCAAACATCTCCCGGGGCAGGACCTCGATCTGGAGTTCCCGGGTGACGAAATCGACCCGGCCACCGTCCCTGACACCGACGCAATCACCTTGAAGTTCCACGTTGATGTTGACGGTGAGCTTCTGGCCCCGCATGACGCGGATGAAATCAAAGTGCAGATAGGCGCCCGTCATCGGATCCTGCTGGATCTCGCGGATCATGGCACGTCGCTCTTCTTTGCCACCCTTGAGTTTCAGGAGAAAAATCGTATTTTCTCCTCCCTCGGACTTGAGAATCCGGCGCACGGAGTCTTCATCTACCGAAATCGCGACAGGCGCCTTCCCACCACCATAGAGAACGGCCGGCACTCGTCCTGCCCGCCGCATCTTTGCTGCCTCGGACTTTCCTGTTCCTTCCCGCTTCTCAACCACAATCTGAATTTCAGGTTTCTCAGCCATCAAATATCCCCCAAAAATTATTTCTTATACGAAGAGACTCGAGACCGAGGCTCCTTCATGAATTCTCCGAATCGCCTCGCCCAGTAGAACAGCCAGGGAAAGCTGCTCGATCTTCGGGCTGGCAAGGGCTTCTTCCGTCAGGGCCAGGGTGTCGGTCACCATGACCTTCTCGATCACACTGTTATTGATTCTCTCGACGGCGGGGCCCGAGAGTACCGGATGGACTCCTGCCGCCCAGACGGAGCGGGCGCCCCTTTCCATCAAGGCCTCCGCGGTCTTGACCAGCGTCCCAGCAGTGTCGATGATATCATCGACAATGACACAATCAAATCCCTCAACCTGGCCGATGACATTCATAATCTCGGCCTTGTTGGCTTCCGGGCGCCGCTTATCCATGATCGCCAGATCAACCTTGAGGCGTTTGGCGAAAGCCCGCGCCCGTTCGACACCACCGGCATCGGGTGAGATCAGGCGGAGTTTTTCAAGGTTTTTCTTCTGAATGGCATCGATCAGCACCGGGGCAGCATAGAGGTGGTCCACCGGGATATCAAAGAAGCCCTGAATCTGAGAGGCGTGCAGATCCAGCGCCAGGATTCGGTCTGCGCCCGCCTCGGTGATGAGGTTGGCGACCAGCTTGGCGGTGATGGGAACCCGGGGCGCATCTTTTCGGTCCTGGCGTGCATATCCCATATAGGGCATCACCACGCAGACCCTGTTCGGAGATGCTCGACGGAAGGCGTCAAGCAGGATGAGCAATTCCACCAGGCTCTCATTTGAGGGTCGACCTGTCGGCTGGACGATGAAGATGTCCGCGCCGCGGACGTTCTCCTTGATCTGGCAGAAAATCTCTCCGTCGGAAAATTTCCCGAGGCGCAGTTTTCCCAGCTCGATCTGCAGATAATTGCAGATCGCCTCGCTGAGGGGCTCATTGGCCCTTCCAGAAAAGACCAGTAAGGGGTTTTCCTTCAACATCATATTGCCTCGCTGGCTGGGGCGGCAGGATTCGAACCTGCGAATGCCGGTTCCAAAGACCGGTGGCTTACCGCTTGCCGACGCCCCAGGACGGCAGGGAGTATACCCGCATTTGCACGAAAAAGTCTCGATTTGTTCTCAATGGGCTTCCGGGAAGGTGGGCGGGCAGGGACTGATGCGCATCGGAATACGCCGGAAATCCTGTGCTGAGTGGGGAGTGGGGAGCTGAAATCCGGACCCTCCACCACTCGCCGAAAGGACCTATTTGATCCGGCAATACCTCGGGCCGGGCCTGATTGAAGTTGTTTCGCCTTCGA
>JANTFG010000054.1 GCA_024763555.1 Thermoanaerobaculales bacterium | reverse complement strand
CGCACGAGCACCGATTCGGGCATCTGCAGAGGCATGAAGCCCAGGGCGCCTGCAAAGGCCACCAGGCCGGAACCTGCCGGGAAGGAAATGCCCAGCGGGAAACGCGTGTGGCTGTCACCGCCGGTTCCGACGGTATCCGGCAGAATCATCCGGTTGAGCCAGGAGTGAATGACCCCGTCTCCCGGCTTGAGGGCAACCCCGTGGCGCTCCTGCATGAAGACCGGCAGCTCTTTGTGCATCTTCTTGTCTACCTCACGGGGATAGGCCGCCGTGTGGCAGAAACTCTGCATCACCAGGTCGGACTGGAATGAAAGGCAGGCCAGCTCCTTGATTTCATCGGCCGTCATCGGTCCGGTCGTATCCTGGGAACCGACCGAGGTCATTTTCGGCAGGCATGCCGTCCCGGGGTGAACACCATCGAAACCGGAGGCCTTCCCGACCAGTTTCTGTGCCAGGGAAAAGCCGACACCTTCTTTGATGATAACCGGAGGAACGGCGAAAATCTCAATTGGGGGAAGCCCCAGCATCTTCCTTGCTTTGGCCGTCAATTCCTTCCCGATGATCAGCGGCACACGACCACCGGCGCGGTACTCGTCAAGAATCGTCGGGGGATCGATCTCGTAGCTGCAGATCTCCTCATCCTTCTCATCGAGAATACGACCCTCGTGGGGACGGATATGAATAAACTGTCCCGTGCTCATCTCGCGGACATCACACTGAATGGGCAGGGCGCCCGAATCTTCCGCAGTATTGAAGAAAATCGGAGCGATCACACCGCCGAGGATGAATCCGCCGGCCCTCTTGTTGGGTACGTGGGGAATGTCCTCGCCGATATGCCAGATCAGGGAGTTGCAGGCGGATTTTCTGGAAGAACCCGTTCCGACGACGTCTCCGACGAAGGCAACGGGGATCCCGCTCTCCCGCATCCGCGCGATCTCCGCGTTTCCTCCCGGGAAACGCTGCTCTCCCATGATCTGCGCGTGAAGAGGAATGTCGGGACGCGTGGTCGCGTGGCTCGCCGGAGAGAGATCATCGGTATTGATCTCGCCGTCGACCTTATAGACCTGGACCTTGATATCTTCCGGGACCTCGGGACGCGAGGTGAACCACTCAGCCGCCGCCCAGCTCTCGAGGACCCGGCGCGCATTCTTGTTGCCGGCCTGGGCCAGCGCCTGAACCTCTTCGGCCCGGTCAAAGACGAAGAGGCAACGGGCCAGGCTCTCCGCCGCCGCCTTGCCGTGGCTCTCATCTGAGAGCAGCTCGATGAGAATCGGCACGTTATAGCCGCCCAGCATCGTTCCCAGCAGCTCGATCGCCCGCTCTGCGGACACCAGGGGAGAGGATTTTTCGCCACGGGCGAGCTGACCGAGGAAGTTTGCTTTGACTCCGGCCGCCGGATCCACTCCCGGCGGGATCCGTTCTTCCAGCATCTCGACCAGAAGCTCCCGATACTCCGCAGGCGGGTCCTGCAGGAGATCCGCGAGACCCCGAACCTGCTCTGCTGTCAATGGAAGGGGAGGAACCCCCTGGGCTTTTCTTTCTTCAACATGTTTCAGGTATTCCGAAATCATGATTACCTCCGGACCGCAGCTGCGGCCCCGATACCCTATGCCTCGGGGGCTCCGCTGTCAATCACAGGGGGGAGATTTTTGAGTTACCGACTTCGATTAAGGCAGGAGGAACCCCCATGACGGGGTGGTAGAAGTTTCGGACCAGGCCCGCCAAATTCTCTCTTCCCTCTGAAGACCGAGTCGATTCATCCAGGCCCTCTCGATCGGAATCAGGTGTAATCCCCACGGGATGAATGAGCAGGCTGTGAATCCGATCGGGGATTGTGTGACCATGTCAACACCGGTTTCGTCTTGGACAGAATCACCGCTTTGGATTTGACACATCCTGGATGAGTTCCGGCCTCCTTTATGGTTGGAAATTAGCAGGGGGCGGAGATCGGCTTTTGGGTGTACTCGGAGCCTGTAGCTTTCGCCCTGGATGTTGATGGTGACGGAGCGGTGAAGGAGACGGTCGGATCGCCCGCTCTGCGCCGGCGGGTGTATGAGATTGACAGAAGAACAGCAATGATCTACCATACCTCTAATACATACGGAGGTGCAATATGACCAGGAGCACAGCCCGAAAGGTCACCTATTCGCTCCCGGATGATCTGCTCAGTGAGATGGAATCGGCAGTCCGCGAGGGGGCGGCCCCATCTTACAGTTCTTTTGTCGCCCAGGCGGTCCGAGAGCAGCTTCACCGGCACTATGAGCGGCGTTTGAATGAGGCTTTTTCGGCGGCGGCTGAGGATCCCCTCTTCCTCGAGGACATCGAGCAGACGATGAGAGCTTTCGGCGAAATCGATACGGAAATCGAATTGAGTCCCGACGAATGACCGGGAATCGACTTCAGTGGTCCGTGTGGCTGGTGGACCTCAACCCGGTCATTGGTTCTGAGCAGGCCGGACGCCGTCCCGTGATCATCGTGTCCAGAGAATCGGCCAATGCGGTTCTTCCCGTCGTCACGGCCCTCCCGCTGACCTCACGTAAGGCCGGCCGGAGGGCTTATCCGAACGAGGTTCTGCTTGACGAAGGCTGTGCCGGCCTGAGTAAAGAATCAGTCGCGATGGCTCACCAACTTCGGACAATCTCCAAGGTCCGACTGGCGCGGAAGCTTGGTCAGATCGAAGATCATGGAATACTCGATGCCCTCCGCGAGGCGATGAGGATCCAGTTGGATCTTTGATCATCGTTGTTCTCCGGCCTTTGTCTCTCGTGCTCACGAGTGTGAGCACTCGTCCCGACGGCGGTTCCGACCCAAAACCCATGAACGAAATCGAGGAAGTGACACTAATTTCTTCTGCCATCCCCTTTGGGGAAGGGAGCCGATCGACAGGGGACAACTTCGAAGCCAACCCTTGAGCCCACCCAACCCAACAAGGAAAGCCCGCGGGCTTCCTGCTTTCAGCCGGCATCGAGCCGCCTTCCTTTTTCTGTCTTTATGAGGCGGCCGTTCTGCGAGACCCTCTCGATTTCGTGTGATGAGCGGATGATCCGGCCGGCGCCACGCCGACCAGTTCCTGAAACCTGCTCTTGAGGATGAAAGTGTCCAGCACGGCCTTGACGGTGGTCTTGTCCTCGTCCGAGCGGCCGGCGATACCTGGTCTGACGCCCGAAACGCGAAACCGGTCCGCCAGGATCGCACTGGAAGTGGTTGGAACATCCCACGACCGCATAGGGTCGGCCACCGCCTCCCTGCTCCGGCCCCGGAAACAGAGACCGCGAACGAGCCCCGGCATTCTGCTCAAAGAACCACGGCCGCCCCGGCTCCTGTCCTCCGCTCCGGCTCCTGCATCGGAGTACTGCTCCCGCTCCGGCCCTGCGGACCCCGGAAAGGGAGCGAGAAAGCCTCAAAGCGCGAGGACGCCGCAGGCAAGGAAGCTGTCGATTTACTGGATGGAGGGTGGTGGGCTATGAGCGGGCGGGTGTGTTCCTCGTGGAGAGGGGATCTGGATACCGGGGGAATGATGTGCGAAACTCAGTCCATGAAGGAACTCAGCCGAAAAAAGATGTACCTCCTCGACGGGCCCAACCTGGCCTTCCGCGCCTTTTTCGCCATTCGCGGAATGAGCAACTCCCACAAGCTGCCCACCAATGCGCTCTACGGTTTCGCCTCGATGCTGCTCAAGCTGATCCGGGAGGAAAAGCCGGACTATCTCGGCATCGTCTGGGATCCGAAGGGGGGCTCCTTCCGGCAGCGACTGGACCCGGAGTACAAGGGAACACGACCGGATATGCCGGAATCCCTGGCCGAACAGATGCCCTGGTTCCGGAAGATGGCCGAGGCCCTGGAGATTCCATTCCTCGTCGTTGACGACTTCGAGGCCGATGACATCATGGGGACGCTGGCGGAACGATGGGGGAGAGAATTGGATCTCGTCCTCGTCAGTTCGGACAAGGATCTGATGCAGCTGGTCGACGACGGCGTCAGCCTGCTGGATACGATGAAGGACCGTCGGGTCGGTCGGGCCGAGGTCTTCGAGAAGTTCGGCTGCGCCCCGGAGTTTGTTCCCGACGCTTTAGGTATTATCGGAGACAGCTCGGACAATATCCCGGGAATTCGGGGGATCGGGGAAAAAGGGGCGAAGAAGCTGCTGAGCCAGTGGAAGGGGCTCGAAGAGATCTATGCCAATCTCGACGAAATTATACCTCCCGGCATCCGGAAGAAACTCGAAGAGCAGCGGGAGCAGGCCTACGCCTCGAAGGTGCTGGCGACCATCCGGCGGGATGTGCCGCTCAAGGTCAGTCTCGAAGATCTGGAGCTGAACTGGCCTCCGCCGGAAGGTCCGGCGAGGGAGCTTTTCGGAGAGTTGGAGTTCCGATCCCTGCTCAAGGAGTTCGGGGGCGAGATGCAGACGGTCGATTCCTCGTCTTATGAGCTGGTGGATTCCCTCGAGAAAATTGAGGCGCTTCTTGACGAGCTGAAGGGCGCCGAGAAATTGTCTCTGGATACGGAAACCACCGGTCTGGACGCCATGCGTGCCCGCCTTGTGGGGATTTCGCTCTGTTGGAAGCCCGAGAAAGCCGTCTACATTCCCGTCGGACATGAGGGCCTGGACTCCCTCGGGCAACCGGAATGGGAGGATGTCCGGGGCCTCCTGACGCCGGCTCTGGAAGATGCCCGTCTCGTCGGCCAGAACCTCAAGTTCGATCTCAAGGTGCTCCGAAGGCACGGAGTCGAGGTTAAGGAGATCTCCGGGGACACCCTGATCGCCGACACCCTGGTTGATCCGGACCGTCGTTCCCACCGCCTCGACGATCTGGCACTGATCCACCTGGGCCACAAGATGATTTCCTTCAAGGATGTTCTCGGGGGGCGGGAGTCCTTTGCCGAAGTCGGTCTCGAAGAGGCGCGGGATTATGCCGCCGAAGATGCCCATGTCGCATATCTCCTCGATGAGAAACTCGAAAAGAGGCTTCGGGAGGAGGAATTGTGGGATCTGTATTCCGAGGTGGAAGTTCCCCTGGTGACGGTTCTGGCACGGATGGAGTACGAGGGCATCTCGGTGGATCGCGAAGCTCTGGAAGCTTTCTCTGCCGAGTTGTCCGAGAGCCTGGCCCGTTCGGAAGCCCACTGCTACGAGCTGGCCGGACGTTCATTCAATATCGGCTCGGTGAAGCAGCTGCGGACCATTCTCTTCGAGGAGTTGGGGCTTCCGGTGATTCGCAAGACGAAAACCGGCCCATCCACCAATGAGTCGGTACTGAAGGAGTTGGCGGAGGATCACCCGCTGCCGGCGGAAATCCTGGAGTATCGATCGCTGCTGAAGCTCAAGAACACCTATGCCGACCCGCTGCCGGAGATGATCCACCCTGAGACCGGCCGGATCCATACTCACTTTTCCCAGACGACGACCGCAACGGGGCGGCTCTCATCGGCGGATCCCAATCTCCAGAATATCCCGGTGCGGACGGAACTGGGCCGCAGAATCCGGAAGGCCTTCACGGCGCCGAAGGGACGGGTGCTGCTTTCCGCCGACTACTCCCAGGTTGAACTGCGTGTCCTTGCCCATCTCTGCGGCGGCGAGGGGGGCTTTGCCCGCGCTTTTGCGGAGGGCCGGGACGTACACCGCCAGACCGCGGCAGAACTCCTGGGCACTGCGCCGGAGGAGGTGACGAAGGAGCAGCGATCACTGGCCAAGGCGGTCAACTTCGGCATCATTTACGGGCAGAGTGCCTTCGGCCTCGCCCGCACCCAGGGAATCTCCCGTGCGGAAGCTCGAAGCTATATCGAGGCTTATAAGGAACGTTTTCCGGAGATCGAGCGTTTTCGCACCGAGACCATCGAATTCGCCCGAGAACATGGCTATGTTCAGACGATCCTGGGGAGGAAACGTCCTGTAGACCTTCAGGGTGGAAATTTTGCACAGAGAAGCGCGGCCGAACGTGTCGCCGTCAATACACCGGTCCAGGGCTCCGCAGCGGATATCATCAAGAAGGCCATGATTGCAGTCGACAGAAGACTCCGGGAAGAATTTCCCGGGCAGAAAATGCTGCTGCAGGTTCACGACGAGCTGGTTCTTGAAGTGGACGAAGAGAAGATTCAGGAGGTTTCGGAGATGCTCCGGCATGAGATGACGACGGCTGTCGAACTCAGGGTTCCGCTGGTGGTTGATATCGGCTGGGGCGCCAACTGGGATGAGGCCCACTGATTGATGGCCGACTGGGTTGTCGGAGATATCCATGGCAGTCGAAGGACCCTTGACGACCTCCTGAGGAAGATCCACTACCAGGAGGGGAAAGATCGCCTCTTCAGTGTCGGCGATTTGGTCAACCGGGGGCCGGACAGCCTCGAGGTCCTGAGGTTTTTCTCGTCGACCACGGGCGCCGAGGCAGTCCTGGGGAATCACGATCTCCACCTCCTTGCGCGGGCCGCCGGAATCCGCAGACATCGCCCGGAGGATCGCTTCGATGAATTGCTGGCCGCGCCCGATGCCGGGGATCTGCTCCGGTGGCTGGCACGGCGTCCCCTGCTTCTGCGCCTGGGAAAGGATCTCATTATCCATGCCGGGGTGCTTCCCGGCTGGACTCTCGCTCATGCGGAGGATCGTGCCCGAAAGTGTTCTTCGCAGCTGCAAGGCCGGGGCATCGGCGTCTTCTTCGGAAAAGACCGGGATCTTCGCCTCGCCGAGGACATTCAGATCATGACCCGGTTGAGGATCGTGGATTCCGGGGGCCGACCCGATTTCGATTTCGTTCAGGGCCTGGAGGCCATTCCCGAGGGCTCGCGCCCCTGGTTTGATGGGGCGGAGATCCTGAAGGAAGTGTCCCGTGTCATATTCGGCCACTGGGCCATGCTCGGGCTCTACCGTGGAGCGCGCTGTATCTGCCTGGACTCAGGCTGCATCTATGGAGGCGGTCTGAGCGCGATGAATCTGGAAAGCTCCGAGATTGTCACGGTCTCATCCCGCCGCGGTGATCTCTGGCTCAGATGAGGGCGGGTCGACTCTTTCACGCTCCCCGCCGTCAACACTTTTTTTCCTTCCCAACTGGTGGAAATCCTCGAGAATCCTGTACAGGGTCGGAACCAGCAGCAGGGTGATGGCGGTGGCAAAGACGATTCCGAAACCCAGGCTGACGGCCATCGGGATGAGAAATCGGGCCTGGAGACTCCGTTCCAGGATCATCGGCGTCAGACCGAGAAAGGTCGTGGCGGTGGTCAGCATAATCGGGCGGAATCGGCGGATTCCCGAATCGCGGATCGCCTGGTCGAGGCTGGTCCCCGATCGGCGCTCGATATTGATCAGGTCAACCATGATCAGGGAGTCGTTGACGACGACCCCGGTCAGGGCCACCATGCCGAAGACCGAGAGCATGCTGAGTTCCATGCCCATGACGAGGTGGCCGATGACGGCGCCGAACAGACCGAAGGGAATGGCCGACATGACGATCAGGGGCTGGGTGTAGGAACGGAAGGGAATGGCCAGCAGGGCGAAGATGGCAAACTGCGCGACGAAGAAGTTTCGGAAGAGGCTCTGCATGCTTTCCTTCTGGCTGCGCTGTTCACCCTCGAAGCTGTACTTCAGGCCGGGGAAGTCGTGAACAAGCCGTGGCAGGACGTCTTTCCGGATCTGGGCATTGACCTCGTTGGCGTTGGCGACGGCAGGGTCGACATCGGCGCTCACGGTGACGACCCTCCGCCTGTCGGCACGGTTGATCGTCGCATAGCCACGGCCCTCGCTGAGTCGGGCGACGGTGGAAAAGGGCGCCTCGCCGCCTCCGGGAAGGCGGATGCGCATGTCTTCGATATCCGCCATCGAGCGACGTTCCGCGGCCGGGTAGCGCAGCATGACCCGGATATCATCGCGACCTCGCTGGATCCGCTGAACCTCTTCGCCGTAAAAGCCGGCCCGGACCTGGCGGGCGAGATCCGAGAGGTTCAAGCCCAGGCTTCTTCCGGTCGGTGTCAGGCGGAGCTTGAGTTCGCGTTTTCCCAGGACAAAGGAATTGGCCACATCCTTGACCCCGGGGTACTCGGAGATGCTGTTCTGCAGCGAGTGCACGGCCTTGAGGAGGGTGTCGAAGTTCTGGTGGGAGAGCTGGACCGAGATCGCGGCGCCGGGAGTAAAGAGGGTCGCCTGGAAACTCAGGCTGACGGCGCCCGGGATCTCTCCGACCTTCTTCCGCCAGAGGTTGACAATTTTCGTCGACGAGACATCGCGTTGATCCGAGGAGAGCAGCTGCACGTTGATTTCGCCGATATTCGATGAGGTGCCCCCGATGACCTGCCTGGCGGAAGGTCCGTGGCCGCCCGCCGAGGGCTGTTGGCCTACGCTGAGGGAGGTGTGCAGAATGACCGGCTGGGCCCCTTTGGGTCGCTCCCGATCGATCTCGCGGCCCGCCTCCTCTGCCGCCTCTTCGATACGGCGCAGGATCGCTTCCGTTTGCTCCGCGGGTAAGCCCTGGGGCATCTCCAGCTTGGCGATCATGTTGTCGGCATCAACCCTCGGCATGAGGGTGAACTTGAGATGTCCGCCGACGACGAGACCCGCGATCAGAAGAAGCAGAGAGATCGCTGTGGCCATACTGAAGTACCGCCAGCGGAGAGAAAGCTCCAGGGTTTTTCGGTAGGGTCCCTCGATGAAGGCCTGCAGCCGGGCGTCGACCCAGGCCTGGACCCGCTCGACAAAGTGAAGGAGTCCCTCAAATATCCGGGGTCGGAAGGGGCGATGCGAGAGATGAGAGGGCAGGATGAAGAGAGCCTCAAACAGGGAGGTCAGGAGCACGGCGATCACGACCAGCGGAATCTGCTTCATGATCTTGCCCATGAGTCCGGCGACTCCCATCAGGGGAGCGAAGGCGGCGATGGTTGTGACGACGGCGAAGATCACCGGAACGCCCATCTCCCGGACGCCGCGAATGGCGGCATCCATCGGTGAGAATCCCTGCTGCAGGTAATGAAAGATGTTCTCACCGACGACGATCGCATCATCGACGACGATGCCCAGGACGACGATGAAGGCAAAGAGGGAGATCATGTTGATCGAAACCCCGAAGTGAGGCACGATGGCGAGTCCCCCGAGGAAGGAGATCGGAATCCCTAAAGTCGCCCAGAAGGCCAGGCGGAGGTTGAGGAAGAAGGCCAGACAGAAGAAAACGAGGATGAGCCCCCAGCGGGCATTGCGCAAGAGGAGACCGATCCGCTGTTTGAGGATGATCGAGGTGTCATCCCAGGTGCTCAGGGAGATTCCCAGGGGGAGGGTGGGCGCCATCTCTGCCACGTAGTTCTTAACCTTCTCTGCGATGTCGAGGGCGTCCTCGTCGCCGACCCGGGAAACCTGGATCAGGGCGGCCGGCTTTCCGTCGAAAATCGAACGGGTATCCGAGTCCTCGAAAGCATCGACGATCGTGGCAATATCGGAGAGAAGTACCCGGGTGCCGTCGGCACGGCTGAGGACGACGATATCTGAAAATTCGGGACCGTGGTATTTCTGACCCTTGGTCCGGATGAGAATCTCGCCTCCGTCGGTCTTGATGGATCCGCCCGGCATGTCCAGGGATGCGCCCGCAACGGCGGAAGCGACCTGCTGAAAACTCAATCCGTAGCGCCGGAGATTTTCTTCCGGCACCTCAATGGAAATCTCGTAGCGCCGGGGCCCCGTGATGTCGACCTGTGTAATCCCGTCCATTGCCGTCAGGTCGTCCCGGATGCGATCGGCCATGACCTTGATGGTCTTCTCGGAGGCCTCCCCGTAGAGGACGACGGTGATCACTTTCCTCCGTGTGTCGAGGAGAGACACGATGGGTTTCTCCGTTTCCACGGGGAAGGTCTCGATGCGGTCGACGGCCGCCTTGATGTCGTCGAGCACTTTCTGATCGTCCGCGTCCTCCAGGAGTTCGGCGCTGACGACGCCGAGATTCTCCTGGGCCGTCGCGGTCAATCGCTTGATGCCGTCGATGGAGGCGATGGCCTCCTCAACCCGGATGCAGACGCCCTCTTCGGATTCTGCCGGCGAGGCCCCGCGATAGGGAACCTGGATGGTGATCATGTCGGTGTCGTATTCGGGGAACACCTCGATCTTGGATGTCCGGACTGCAAGAAGCCCGAAGAAGATGATGCTGAACATCAGAATATTGGCCAGCACCTGGTGGCCGACGAACCAGCCGAGTACTCCGCCTTTCGTTTCGCTCACGCCGCGCCTCCATCCTGTGGGGCCTCGCGGACGGTCATTCCCGAGGTGACGGCCTCAAGAAGGCTGGTGACGAGGTGTTCACCGGGCTCGAGTCCGGAGCTCAGGATGGCCCGTTCCTTCTCGGCGCGAGCAATCGTGACCGGACGAATCTCGAGCGTGTTGTCTTTGATGACCCAGACCGTGTTGTTCTCCCTCAGTGCGCTGCGGGGGATCACGAAGCTGGAGGGAATGGAGTGGCCCTGGATTCGGACCCGGACGAAAGTGCCGGGATACAGGGGAATCTCCCCCCTGTCGCCTGAGAATGCGCCGGGAACCTCCAGGATGATGGGCGCCATGCGGCTCTTCGGATCGATCTGGCCTTCGATGCGGGAGACCCTGGCCTTCCACTGGAGGGTCTTCCCTCCCAGTTCGGCCAGGACCTCGGCCTCTGCGCCCCGGCGCCCCGGTCCGGGGAGGTCGAAAAAGCCGAGTTCCCGGCTTTCCATCGGCACACGCACCTCGATTTCGGAAGTGGAGTAGAGGGTCGCCAGAGATTTTCCGCTCATGACGAACTGGCCGACGTCGACCGTCTCATCGAGAACGATGCCGTCAAAGGGGAAGGAAACTGCGGTCCGCTCCAACTGGAGGCGGGCGGTCTCGAGCTTGGCACGGGCGGCCTTCAGTTCGGCCTGGGCCTGTCGGATCTGAGGCTTACGGAGGACCAGGGAGGAGGCGGGTTCCTCACCTGGGTGGATCGCGTTCCATTCTCTTTCGGCCGACTGAGCCTCGGCCTGCTGGGTCTCCAGCTGGACCTCGGCCCGGATGACCGCAGCCTCGGCGCTCTCGACCGCCAGCTCGTAGTCCCGGGGGTCGATCTTCAGCAGTACTTCACCGGCTCTGAAACGGCCTCCGCCGACGAGATCGGGAGAGACCTCGACAACACGTCCCGAGACCTGCGGCACCAGGGTTGTCATACTCCGGGCGTAGGCTTCGCCGGTGCCTTCGATCAGGACGGGATTGTCGGCGGCCTGGACCTCGATGGTCTCCACCAGGGGACCAAGGACCGGCTTTTGCTCTCGCTGAGGGGTCTTTCGCGACAGGGCCAGGAGGCCGGCGCCTCCGAGGCCGAGCAGCAGGATGAGAAAACTCAGAAGGATGTGGCGTTTCGTCATGATGTCGTCTCCGCGTTTTCGGAATCATCGGGTCGTGGCGCTCCGGCAGCTTTTTCCGGGAGACTCCAGTCTCCGCCGAGGGCCAGAAAGAGGTCGATTCGCGTATTCCAGGCGTCGGCCCGAGCGCTGATCATTGATTGCTCAGCGACCCTGAGTCGACGCTCGGTTTCGAGGACTTTCAGGAATGCTTCAACGCCCCGAGCATAACGATCCCGGGCCAGTTGATCGGCGGCGCGGGCATTTTCGAGCTGTCGCCGGATCTCTGTGAGTCTCCGCCGATTCGCGGCGTCCTTCGCCAGGGCATTTTCGACATCGGCCAGGGCCTGCAGGACGGCCCCGGAATAGGCGGCCGCCGCGGCATCGGCCCGGGCCCGGGCCGCCCGTACGGCCGCCTTTCGCTGTCCCCCCGCAAAGATCGGCCCCAGGAGGTTCCCGACGAGGTTGTAGACGGAAGCCTTCGAGTCCAGGAGATCCGAGAGTGCATCGGAACTCGTGCCCCCTGAGGCCGTCAGAGAGAGGCTGGGATAGAGGTCGGCCAGGGCAGCGCCTACGCCGTAGGTGGCCGCTTCGAGCTGCATCTCGGCCCTGATGAGATCGGGACGCTGGTCGAGAAGGGCCGCGGGAATCCCGGCAGGCACCGGGTGGAGGTCGGGAAGTTCCGGGAGGGTCTCGGGAATTTCGGGCCCGCTTCCCGGAGCCCGGCCCAGGAGCACATCGAGGCTGTTTCGGGCAACTCTGATTGTGGCTTCCAACTGACTGAGGGTCGCCTCGGTGGCGGCCAGGTTTTCCCGGGCGAGGTAGAGATCCACCGCTCCGCCAAGACCGAGGGAATATCGTCTCTCGATGGAGTTCAGCGTTTCTTTCCAGCTGTCCCGGATTTCCCGGGCGATGCGTGCCGCTTCCTGGGCGTTGGCCAGCGCGACCCGGGAACGGACGACCCCCGCAACGACCGTGTGTTCGACCGTCAAGCGATTCGCTTCCTCCGCCAGATAGGAGGCCCATGCGCCCTGACGGCTGCGTTTGAGCTTCCCGAATAGATCGAGCTGGTAGGAGAGTGAGAGACCGGTGGAGTAGGTGGTCGAATAGATGGTGCGGCGCCCCATTTCCGGCAGAACAAAGGAGGTCTTGGTGTGCGACGCCGAAAGATTGTAGTTGAGCTGAGGCCAGAGCGAGGCTTTCGATCCATCGAGGCTTGCCTGAGCCTCCAGGAGCCGGGCTGCGGCGACTCGAAGGTCCGTATTATGCTCAAGGGCCGCCTCGACCAGTTCAGTCGTCGTCGGATCGCCGAAGCGTGTCCACCAGGGGCTGAGATTAACCTGGACTTCCGCCGTGGGCTCCGAAAAGCCCACGACTTCATCGGCGGCCGTCTTCGGCCTTTCATACTGCGGCCCGAGGGTGCAGGCGGCCAGGGAGAGGATCAGGGGCAGAAGGAGGGGTACATGTTTCACGGCTCGTCCTCCTACTCTTGCCGCGCACATGCGCGGATGCCGGCTGCTGAAAAACGGACGATATGCTCGACGTAGTGATCGGAATCCAGGGAGGGGTAGGTTGAATCGCCCTCTGGAATAAACTTCCGGGTTTTCATGCGTTGGTGAAGCTGGCCGACGATGGACATCATGCATAAGACGGCCTGATCGCGGCTCAGCGGCGGCGCCATTTTCATCAGGATGGGCGTCGTAAATTCCATCAGCGGTGCGATAAACTCACCGAAGAAGAGCTTGGGCGGCAGATGCGGATCGAGCATCTCCCGGGCGAAGAAGAGGAGAAAGAGGCGGGCGCGGGTGTTTTCTTCCAGCGGTTCGATAAAACTGCGGGCAAAGCTGCGAAGAAAGTCCTCAAGGTCCGCATCGGGATTCTGTTCAAGCTCCCGTCTGAGGTGGTTGATCCGCTGCTCGCGGAGATCGGAGAGCAGGCGGTGGGCGCTGTCGATGTAGAGTTTCTCTTTGCCTCCAAAATGGTAGTTGACCGAGGCGATATTGCATTCGGCCCGGGAGGTAATGTCCCGCACCGAGGTTGCTTCAAAACCCTTGACCGCGAAGAGCTCCTCGGCAGCCGAGAGGATGCGATCCCGGGTTTCTTCGTGAGATTTTTCGTCCTGTTTCGCCATTCCGGCTCCCTGCCGTC
Source organism: Thermoanaerobaculales bacterium (assembly GCA_024763555.1). Taxonomy (GTDB): domain Bacteria; phylum Acidobacteriota; class Thermoanaerobaculia; order Thermoanaerobaculales; family Sulfomarinibacteraceae; genus JANTFG01. Next base: position 2,898 of record JANTFG010000054.1, on the reverse strand, counting down.
CCGCCGCCCGTCCGGGACATCAATCAGTCATTTCAAAAGCTAATATAAAACGAACGTTTGAATCTGTCAATCACCCATGATCAGGGATTTTGGCCTCTTGGCGGAATTTCGTGTAGGCTTGAATGGGAGGTCTCATGCGCGGAAGAAAGCCTTATCGGTCCACTCTGTTCGGTCTGCTGATCCTGGTTGCTGCTCTGTTCCCGGCTTTCCTCCAGGCAGCGGATATTAGCCCGGGCACGGTCGTCGTGGCGGTCGACAGCAGCCGTTCGCTTTCCCCCGGTGATATGAAAGGGATGTGGGATACGGTCCACGGGATCCTGGATCACATGCCTGCCAAAATGGCTTTTGGCCTGATGGCATTCGGCGATGAGCCCCAGTGGATTCTCGAGCCCCCGGCCACGGCGGCACAGATCTCAGAGGCCCTTCCGCAGATCCGCCCTGTGGGGAACTTTACCCTGCTCAACGACGCCTTGATTATGGCTGCGCGTCGAATCCCGGAAAGCGGAATCATCCTTCTGCTGACGGACGGGCGGGACGAGAATTCGGCAACGACGGTGGAGGACGTGGCCGGGATCTGTCGGCGGAACCACGTCCGGATCTTCCCGATCGAAGTTGGGCGACGAGTTGATGGAAAGGCGCTTCGGCGCCTGGCTCTCCTCAGTGAGGGCTCTGTTCTCGGCCGTGCGGGCCGGGTCGAAGCAGCTGAAGCGGCTGATTCGATTCTTCAGGGTCTCGGGGAAGCCGCTGGGGAAGTGGAGGCCTCCAGGCCTGAAGTCCAGGCCCCTCCGGCCACAGAGCTTCCCGCCGCAACACCGGTGCCGCCTCAAGTGGAAACTCCGTCCTGGCTCCTCCCCCTGCTTCTCCTCCTGCTCCTGGCGATTTGTGCCGTTTTCCTATTGCTCTTGCGCAGGCCGAAGGCATCTGGCTCGCCGACTCCCATCGGAGAAAGAAAGGAGTGGGAGACGGATCCTGTCTTGCGGATTGACGAAGCGGCCCCGGCCCCGGATCCGGAGGTCCGGCTCGGGCCGACACCCCCGATGGAGAAGGAGGCCGACGAACTCCGGCTTGATCCCTCGGCCTACGAGCGGCTCCCCTTCTCAGGAGATCTCGACCGAACGACCGTGCTGGACGAACAGCATATTCTCAGTCTCCGGGAGGAAGGAAAGACCAGTCGTTCCTTCCGTCTCCGGGAGGATCGCGCCTTTGCCGTGGGCCGGGCGCCCGGCGTCAATACCCTCGTGCTGCAGTCGAAGGCGCTGAGTACCCAGCATTTCAAAATTGTCCCCCACGACGGAGGCTTCGCCATCGTTGACCTCGAATCGACGAACGGCACCCTGGTCAACGGACGAAGAATCCGTGCCCATCACCTGAATTCGGGTGATGTCATTCAGGCCGGCGACATCGAATTCGAGTACAAGAGGATGCTCCAGTCTCTCAGCTGATTTTTCGGATTGCTGCTTCCTTCGGGAGGAAGGTGCTATACTCCGTTCGGATTCGTCCCCGGTGTCGGGAAAAGAGGCGCTGAGGGCCCCGGAGGAAGTGGATGGCTGCGGCCTTTCGATGATTGAAAAAAACAGGATGGAGGAATCGGGAATGAAGAAAAGACAGATTTCGGCGATGATGACTGGGCTCCTGATGCTTCTGGCGCTGTGCCTGGTGCCGGGAATGAGCGCCGCGGGCGATATCGCCTGGGATATGGTCTCCACGACGAGCCAGAACCTTGTGAGTTACTCCACAGACGCGCCGGTCTTTACAAGCCCCGGCGACGGTTTCCAGAAATACCAGGTGGGTGTCTCTGAGAGCATTCCCTACGGCCTGGTTGACGATACCAACAACGGCTATCCGCCGGATGGCGGCGGTGTGATCGATTCCGCCACCGATACCGAGGAGTTCTTCGGCGTGATCGACACGGTCAATGGAGACAATGCCAACTCCGATCCCTACCACGCAACCTGGGTTTTCGATATCAGTTCGGCGACGGAAAACGTCGAGCTTGGAATGGACCTGGGCGCCATGGGTGACTTCGAGGCTGCGGATTTGTATGAGTTCAGCTACCAGATCGATGGTGGCGCCCCGACGACTTTCCTGACGGCGGTCGCCAACGAAGACGGCGCGCTGACCTATACCATGGCTGACGGCACTACCCGTGACCTCGATGATCCCCTTGAGGTCAACGGCACGCCGCTTTCGAATGTTCTGCAGACTTTTGTTACGCCGATTTCGACCGGATCTCAGCTGACGGTGACCCTGACCGCGCTTGCCGACGGCGGTTCCGAGGGCTTTGTCGTCCGGAATATCGTCGTGCGGGATAATCCGACGGGCCAGGGTGGAGGAACACCGATCCCGACTCTTTCGGCGGCCGGGATTCTGTCACTGGTCCTTCTTCTCATGGGCGGCGGTATTTTCCTGATCCGTCGGTTGTACTAGGGCTTTTTGACCCGGTCCGGCGAGAAAATTTCTGAGACCGCGACTGAGAAAATTGTGTGGGAAAATCATCGGGCTCCGAATCATCGGGGCCCGATTTCTGTGATAGCGGAAATCGTGATCGGGTGGGGGCGCCGGAGAATGGGCACTCGACATCGGGCCCGATGTGGGGTAGATTTGCGCCATGACTCGCTGTGGCTCTCCAGGTTTCGGAAAACTGAACGAAGTGAGACTTGCCGCGGCTTTCTCTCATGGCGGCCCGGACCCAAGGGCTGTCAAGACAGGTAATGGCTCTTTCGAGCCGAAGAACGACGGTCCGGGATGGACCGCTCCAAAGATGAAGGAGTTTTCGATGAAATTGATCCGTAGTCTTCTTGTATTTTGTGCGCTGGCCGTGCCGATTTTTGTTGTTGCGGACGAGCCGGTCCCAATCTCAGACCTCCATCAGAACGACGGGATGGGTGTGGCTTTGCT
>JANTFG010000053.1 GCA_024763555.1 Thermoanaerobaculales bacterium | reverse complement strand
GATAGGGCGACCCGGTCTTCCGGGCAGGAGGTTCTGATGCGTCGTCAACTCGTCTTTCTGTTTTGCCTTCTTCTCGGATCAACCCAGCTTTTCGCCGGGGCCGTGGAAAAGAGAGCCTTCACGGTCGAGGATCTTGTCCGCATGGAGCGGGTTGGAGATCCCCAGGTCTCCCCGGATGGATCTCGAGTTGTATTCAGCGTGACAGCGATGGATCTGGAGGTCAACCACGGCCGCTCCGATCTCTGGATGGCCACGATCGACGGGTCGAAGGTGCTGCAGCTGACCACAGATCCCGCTGGAGATTTCTCGCCGCGGTGGCTGGGCAATGAGCGGATTCTCTTTCTCTCGACCCGATCAGGTTCCTCGCAGGTCTGGGAGCTTTCGATGGCCGGTGGCGAGGCCCGCCGCCTGACGGATCTTCCGCTGGACGTCGAGAGCCTCAAGGTTTCGCCGGCAGGAGACGCTATTTTCGTCGGCCTGGCCGTCTTTCCCGACTGCGATCCTTCGATCGAGTGTACGGTATCGAGGCTTGATGAAGCGGCAGCACAACGCGCCTCCGGCAAGATCTTCGACCGCCTCTTCATCCGACACTGGGACACCTGGGAGGACGGCCGCCGGAATCACGTCTTCCGCCTGGCCTTGAAGGGTGGAGGAGAACTTCTCGAACACCCCATCGACCTGATGGCGGGAGTAGATGCGAATTGTCCCACGAAGCCCTGGGGCGGTGACGAAGACTACGCCATCTCACCGGACGGGAAAATCCTGGTGTATACGGCGAAGAACGCGAAGGGTTCCGAGGAGGCCTGGTCGACCAACTACGACCTCTGGGCGGTCCCGACGGACGGCAGCGGTGCGAGCCGGAATCTGACGGCGAATAATCCCGCTTGGGACTCGGCGCCGACCTTTTCGCCTGATGGGAAAATTCTGGCCTACCTGGCCATGGAGCGTGCGGGTTTCGAGTCCGATCGCAACCGGATTATGCTGATGGACTGGTCCACGGGGCGTTCGAGAATTCTCACTGAAGCCTGGGATCGTTCACCCCGGGGGATCGTCTGGAATCTTGACGGGACGAAACTCTATGCCTCGGCCGACAACATCGGGAATCACTCGATTTTTTCGATTGACCCCAAGACCGGCCGGGCCCAGGCCGTGGTCGTCAAGCACAGCAACTCCTCTCCACGTCCCCTGCCCGGAGGCGCCCTGCTTTTTTCCCAGGATCGACTGGATGCTCCTGCGGAGCTCTATGTTCTTCATGCGCCCGGCGAGAAGCCTGAGGCCATTACGCATTTCAACGACGAGAGGATCGCCGGCCTCGAATTCGGCGAGTACGGGCAGTTCAGCTTCACCGGCGCAAGAGGCGACACGGTCTACGGCTATCTCCTCTTTCCGGTCAACTGGGCGCCCGGAAAGAAATATCCCCTGGCCTTCCTCATTCACGGCGGCCCGCAGGGGAGTTTCGGCGATCATTTCCACTATCGGTGGAACCCGGAGATCTACGCGGCCCACGGCTATGCGACAGTGATGATCGATTTTCACGGCTCCACGGGATACGGTCAGGAATTCACCGACTCCATCACGGGAGACTGGGGTGGCGCGCCTTTTGACGATTTGATGATGGGTCTCGATGATGTGCTCAAGAAACACCAGTGGATCGATCAGGAGCGGATTGCAGCACTGGGGGCCAGCTATGGCGGCTACATGATCAACTGGATCCAGGGCCACACGAAACGTTTTGCGGCCCTCGTCTGCCACGACGGAAATCTCGACGAGTACATGGCCTATTTCGACACCGAGGAGCTGTGGTTCCCCGAGTGGGAACATGGCGGGACGCCCTGGGAGAACCCCGAAGGATATCGGAAGCATTCTCCCGTCTCGGCGGTCGCGAATTTCTCGACACCGGAACTTGTCATCCACGGAGCGAAGGATTTCCGGGTGGTGGACACCCAGGGTTTCGCCACCTTCAACGCCCTGCAGCGCCTCGGTGTGCCCTCGCGGCTGCTCTACTACCCCGACGAGAGCCACTGGGTTCTCAAGCCCCTGAATTCGATTCAGTGGCACCATGTGGTCCTGGACTGGATCGACCAGTGGACCCACACGGAGCCTGCGAAGTAGGAAGGGATCAGGGAATCAGCAGGGTCGAACCCGTCGTCAGCCGGTTTTCCAGCCGGCGATGGGCTTCGGCGACATCCTTCAGGGCGAATCGCTGCCCGATGCGCACATCGAGAAGGCCCGAAGAGACCATCTCGAAAAGCTCCGAGGCCGTTGATTCCAGCTCCTCCCGCGTCACGACGTAGGAGAAGAGGGTGGGACGGGTCAGAAACAGGGAACCCTTCTGAGCCAGGAGCCCCGGAGCGAAGGGAGGAACTGCGCCCGAGGCGTTCCCGTAGCTGACCATCATTCCCAGACGCTGGAGGCAGTCGAGGGAGCCCTCGAAGGTTGAGGCGCCCACGGAGTCGTAGACGACGGGGACGCCCTCGCCCCCGGTGATCTCCCGGACCCGGGCGACCCAGTCCTCCTCCCGGTAGAGGATGGTGTGATCGCAACCATGTTCTCGGGCCAGCTCGGCCTTCTTGTGGCTGCCGACCGTCCCGATCACGGTAGCGCCCAGGTGTTTTGCCCACTGGCAGAGGAGGAGACCCACGCCCCCGGCGGCCGCATGAACGAGAATCGTCTGACCTTCCCTGACTTCATAGGTACGCCTCAACAGGTACTGGGTGGTCATGCCCTTGATCATGATGGCGGCTGCTGTCTCCTCGCTGATGTTGTCCGGCAGAAGGACAAGACGCTCCGCCGGAAAAAGCCGTGCCTCGGCATCGGCGCCCAGGGGACCGCCTGCGTAGGCGACGCGATCCCCGACCCGGAAGTTCTCCACACCCTCTCCCATCGCCTCGATTACGCCAGCGCCCTCGACCCCCAGCCCCGAGGGCAGCTCGACCGGGTAGAGTCCGCTGCGGTGATAGGTGTCGATGAAGTTGAGCCCGATGGCACTCTGGCGAACGAAAACCTCGCCGAAGCCCGGTGCCTCGATGTCGACTTCTTCGACCCGGAGCACCTCGGGGCCGCCGGTACGTGAAAAACGAATCCTGCGTATCATTACACCAATGTACCTCAATCCGCGGCGGGAGCGAAAACGGCGAGTCACAGAGGGGCGCGGGAACGGCAAACCGAGGCCGGAGCGGGAGCAGGACCAGGGACGGGAGCCGGAGCCGCAGATCCGGAACCGGTGCGGCCGTGGTTCTCTGAGCGGAATACGCAGAACGGGGGCCGCCTTGATCTTCCGAACAGAAGCCGGCTGCCCATCCCTGTTCGGTGCTCCATTTCGCGGCGAACCAGGGGGGTCTCGCTCAAGTGCACCCTCAATCCGGGCTCGGCATCGGCTCTCCTTTCGGATTCGGTCCCGGGTATCGAAGCTGCCATTCTTGGCCCTCGGGGCCCTCTCGTGTAAGATCGGTCCGCTCTTTTTGGGCGCCCCCGGAGGTGAGTATGAGCCGCGAAGATAGATACCAGTCGCAGAACAAGGTCCGTTTTGTTACGGCGGCCAGTCTGTTCGACGGACATGATGCCGCGATCAACATCATGCGCCGGATCCTCCAGGCGCATGGTGCTGAGGTCATCCACCTCGGACACAACCGTTCAGTGGCCGAAATCGTCGATGCGGCAATCCAGGAAGACGCCCAGGGGATTGCGGTTTCTTCATACCAGGGCGGTCACATGGAGTTCTTCCGCTACATGATCGATCTTCTCCGGGAAAGGGGTGCAGGGCACATCAGGGTCTTCGGCGGAGGCGGAGGCGTGATCGTCCCAGAAGAAATCGCCGAACTCGAAGCCTACGGTGTCACCAAGATCTTTTCGCCGGAAGACGGCCGGGAGATGGGCCTGGACGGTATGATCTCTTCGATGATCCGGGCCTGCGATTTCGATACGGCCGAGGTCTCCGGCGTCAGTGGACTTGGAGCGGACCCGCAGCACTGGCTGGAAGTTTCCCGGGCCATCACCCTGGTCGAAGAGGGTCGTGAACTCGAAATCGAAGATGCCCCGGAGAAAAACTCGCCGGTCCTGGGAACGACGGGAACCGGCGGTGCGGGAAAATCCTCGCTGACCGACGAACTGGTGCAGCGTTTTCTGGCGGATTATCCGGAGCTGAAGATCGCCCTCCTCTCCGTCGATCCCACCAAAAGGAAAACCGGCGGGGCCCTGCTGGGCGACCGGATCCGCCTCAACGCCCTCTCCTCGGGAAGGGTGTTCATGCGATCCCTGGCCACCCGCCAGGCGCACCGGGCCCTGAGCCGGAATATCGAGGAGAGTATCCGCGTCTGCAGGCAGGCCGGTTTTGATCTCATTATCGTCGAGAGTTCGGGCATCGGTCAGGCCGATTCCGAGATCGTGGACATTGCCGACATCTCGCTTTATGTCATGACCCCGGAATACGGCGCCGCCATGCAGCTCGAAAAGATCGACATGCTGGATTATGCGGACGTGGTCGCCATCAATAAATTCGACCGCCCCAAGGCCCTGGACGCCCTGCGTGATGTCCGGAAACAGTACCGGCGCTGTCACGAGCTCTTCGAAGGCCCCGCCGACGAGGACCTGCCGGTCTTCGGCACCTGTGCCCACCAGTTCCATGATTACGGGGTCAACGCGCTCTACCTGGAGCTGATCCGCCGCCTGCACGCAGGTTTCGGTCAGCCCTGGAATCCGGAAGAATCCCATGCGCAGCCGGCGGGGCTGCCCCAGCGCCACCCGGTGATCCCGGGGGAACGCAACGGCTATCTGCGGGAGATCTCACGGACGGTCCGCGGCTACAAATCCTGGGTGGAAAAACAGATCAGAGTGGCGGACCGCCTCTACCAGCTCGTCGGGGCACGCGCCATCCTCTGCGGAAGGGCTGGAGACGGCACCGACGGCGAACTCTTCCAGCTCTTCGAGGAGATCTCCGGGGCGGATATCAGCCCGGAAGCCCAGCTTGCCGATCTGGATGCCGAAATCCGTCGTCTCTCCCATGATCTCGATGCGGATGCCCGCGCCCTCCTGGCCGCCTGGCCGAAAATCCTCTCAGACTATGACCGAGAGGAGTTCTCCTACACGGTCCGTGGCCGGGAGATCCGGGTACCCCTGCGCAGCCGGTCTCTTTCGGGAACCATGGTGCCCAAGGTGCAGCTGCCGCAAATCCGGACCTGGGCGGGAATTCTGCGCTACCTCTTTTTAGAAAACGTCCCCGGGGCCTTCCCCTATACCGCCGGAGTCTTTCCGCTCAAACGGACGGGCGAGTTCCCGACCCGGATGTTTGCGGGCGAGGGCGGACCGGCGAGGACCAATGCCCGTTTCCACCTCCTGGCGGAGGGCCAGCCCTCGGTGAGGCTCTCGACGGCTTTTGATTCCGTCACCCTCTACGGCGAGGATCCGGCGGAGCGCCCCGATATCTGGGGCAAGGTCGGGGAATCCGGCGTCAGCATCTGCACGGTCGAGGACATGGAGCAGCTTTACGCCGGTTTTGATCTCTGTGCGCCTTCGACCTCGGTTTCCATGACGATCAACGGTCCCGCGCCGATGATCCTGGCGATGTTCTTCAACGCGGCGGCCCGCCAGCAGGCCCGGAAGAAGCTCATCGAGAGCGGACGGATCGAGGCTGAGCCCGAGGAGGCTTTCCTGCCGCTCATCCAGGGGAAAGGCTGGGAGGAAATCCGGGAGTTACTCGAAGAGGGCGAGTGGGATGAGATTCTCCACGAAACCTCGAAGATCATTCGAGGTACGGTTCAGGCCGATATTCTCAAGGAAGACCAGGCCCAGAACACCTGTATTTTCTCGACCGAGTTCGCCCTGCGCATGATGGGAGACATCCAGCGCCTCTTCACCGACTGGTGCGTCCGGAACTTCTATTCCGTCTCGATCTCCGGCTACCATATCGCCGAGGCCGGGGCCAACCCCATTTCTCAGCTGGCCTTCACCCTGGCCAACGGTTTTACCTACGTCGAAACCTACCTGGCCCGGGGCATGCACATCGATGAGTTTGCGCCCAATCTCAGCTTCTTCTTCTCCAACGGCATGGATCCCGAGTACACGGTCATCGGCCGGGTCGCCCGGAGGATCTGGTCGGTCGCCATCAGGCGGCTGTACGGCGGCAACGAGCGCTCGCAGAAACTCAAGTATCACATCCAGACCTCGGGCCGTTCCCTCCATGCGATGGAGATCGACTTCAACGATATCCGGACCACCCTGCAGGGTCTTCTGGCGATGGCGGATAACTGCAACTCCCTTCACACCAACGCCTATGACGAGGCCATCACGACCCCGACCGAGGAGAGTGTGCGCCGTGCGGTCGCCATCCAGCTGATCAACGCCCTGGAGTTCGGCCTCCTGAAGAATGAGAATCCCTTCCAGGGATCTCATATCGTGGAGTGGCTGACGGACTGGGTCGAGGAGCGGGTTCTCGACGAGTTCGAGCGCTTAAGTGAGCGGGGCGACGTGCTGGGCGCCATGGAAACCATGTACCAGCGCTCGAAGATCCAGGAGGAGAGTCTCCACTACGAGCGCTTGAAGCACACGGGCGAATACCCGATCGTCGGCGTCAACACCTTCCTGCGGGAAGGAGCCGAGGAGGGCGTGGACGAGACCGCCCTGACCCGGGCGACGCCGGAAGAGAAGAACGCCCGCCTCGAGCACGTCCGCGATTTCCAGGCCCGCCATGCGGCAGTCTCGGCAGAGGCGCTGGAATCCCTGAAGCGGGTTGCGCGGGAGGGAGGAAACCTCTTCGAGGAACTCCTTCGGACCGTCCAGAGCTGCACCCTCGGGCAGATTTCCAATGCGCTTTACGAGGTCGGAGGACAGTACCGCCGGAATATGTGAGGGGAGAAATCCGGAAGCGCCGGAACCGTCTTCGCGGCCGCAGAACCGGTTTCGGGGTGGTCGCCGCCGAATGGAAAACATAGGACCTATAGGACCTATAAGTCCTATGCTTTGACCTGCGTCTGCGTCACGGATTGCGGCTGTTTTCCTCCTCCTGCTTCCGACGGGCACCCTCGTCCCTGATGAGTGCCCCCGCGTTTTGAGCTTTGAGATGATATCCTGACTTCGATGCGCTACCTTTTCGAGGATTTCGTCCTGGACACCGAGGCCTACACTCTTCATCGCGACGGAGAAGAGATCGCGGTAGAGATGCGGGTACTGGAGAGCCTCAGCCTGCTGATCAGGGAGCGGCATCGGGTCATCTCGAAGGAAGAACTGCTCGACAGCGTGTGGGAGGTGGACTTCGCTTCGGAGGCGACCCTGTTCAAGGCCATCCAGCAGGCTCGGAAGGCTCTGGGTGACGACGGGCGATCCCAGCGCCTGATCAAGACCGTCCACGGGAAGGGTTATCGCTTTGTCGGGGAGATTCTCAAAGAAAGGACCGAGGTCCGGGCCGAGAGTGAGGCTGAAACCGCCGCTACAGTCTCCGGGAGGTCGGAACGGAGTCCTCTCCGGCTTTCTCCACGGAAACTGCTGCTGTCAGCGGCAGTGCTGGCTGCCGTCTGTCTGCTGGCCTTTGCCGCCTTCCGGATGAGCCGACGGGTTACGAAGGGGACGAGGCACCGGGTTTCCGTGGCGGTACTTCCGGGTGTGACGGATTTCAAAGCGGACTCCCCCAGGCTGTGGATGGGTGAGGCCCTCCCGGAACTCCTCGGGCTGCGAATCCGGGGCGCGGCCGGTCTGCGTATCCTCTCCTCGGACGAGGTCGGCGAAGCCCTGGAGGATTTCGGTGTGGCGCCTGCCCTGAAGATCCCGGAGGAGCAGGCCGGAGCTCTGCTGGAGCGCCTGGGCTGTGAGGCTCTCATCAGCAGTCAGCTCAGCGCCGATCCCGGCGGAGGTCTGAAGCTGGTCGCCCGCTTCTACAAAGCCCGCGATCGATGGAGCCCGGAGTTTCTCATCACGGACAGCCGGGGAGATCTCTTCGAGCTGGTGGGGGCGATGGGCGCAAGGCTGGCGACGGCGATGGGCGGCGCCTCAAGCGCCGAAGGAGCCTGGAAGCCGGAAGTTCCCCCGGAGGCTTTCGCCCGGTATTCCGAGGGCGCCCGGGCAGCCCGGGACGGCGATCTCAACAGGGCCGTTTCAATATTGGCGCCCCTCCTGGCCCAGCATGGGAATTTTCCCGCGGCCCGGATGGCCCTGGCTCGGGTATACATGGCCATGGGACTGAAAGAGGCCGCCGGCCGGGAGGCCCGAACAGCTCTGGGTTTCTCCACCTCCATGTCCGCTGAAAGCAGACTCCGCCTTGAGGCACTCAACGAGGAGATCGAGGGAAACTGGGGGGAAGCCGCCCGGATCTATCGCTCCCTGACAAGCGTCGTACCGGACGAGACCGAGTATTCGCTGGCCCTGATCCGGGCCCTGCGCTGGGACGGGCAAAGCGAAGAGGCGCTCGAGGTCGCCGCGAGAGCCGGTGAGTCCCTGCGGGAGGATCCCCGTCTCGAGCTGGAGCTTTCCCGGATCTACCAGCTTCAGGGCCTGCCCGCAAAGCAGCGCGCGGCACTGGAAAAGGCCCGGGCTCTGGCCGATGCCCGCGGCGCCGTCGGCCGAAAGGCCTCGGCTGTTCTCGGACTGGGATGGGTTGATCTGTCCGAAGGAAATCTCAAGGAGGCCCTGCATCGTTTTTCCGAAGCGGAGAAACTCTTCGAGTCCATCGACAACCGGCGCGGAGTTTCCCGGTGTTTCAAGGGACGGGCGACCGCGATCAGCTATGGATCGGAGCCGGCGAAGGCCCTGCCCCTCTTCGAGGAATCGGCCCGAATGTCCCGGGAGCGGGGCGATCTGGATGATCTCAGCAAGACCCTCTACTCGCTGACGGCTCTCCTGGCCTATCTGGGAGAAACCGAGACCTCTCTTCGGCGGGCGAAAGAGGCGATTGAGGTCGCGCGGCGGACGGGCGACCGGGAAGTGGAGGCAGCGGCCCTGATCCGGCAGGGCGACGCCCTTGTGGATCTCGGGAGACCGGCCGAGGGATTGAAGAGCTACGGGGAGGCGATGGAACTCCTCAAGGCGCAGCAATCGAGCCGGCGCCAGGGCAATCTCTGTAACAGCATGGGCCTGGCCTTCAGAGACACCGGCCGGATGACTTCAGCGAAGTCTCACTTCGAGCGTGCCATGGAGATCGCACAGGGTATGGATGACCACTCGGCGTGGTTCACGGCGGGTTATAACCTGGCCTGGCTCCAGGTTCGGCTCGGGGATCTGACGGCCGCAAAGCGCCTCCTTGAGAGCCTGAGCCTCAATCCGGAGGGCGGCTCCGAGAAAGCGGCCCTTCATCACCTCAAGGCCGGGATTGACTTTGAAGGTGGAGACTTCAGACACGCGCTTGAGGCGGTCCGGAAGGCGGAGAAGATTCGGGAATCGATCCGGGAGGGGGCGGCTTTGGACAGCTCCCGGGAGCTGGAGCTTGATATTCTCCTGGAGAAGGGAGAAGGGGAGCAGGTCTTCGAAGCCTGCTCAAAGATGATAGGGCGTTCCGGGGAAGCAACCCCTGTCTCAGTTCGGCTGAGATTGATCGAAGCTCTGGTTGTGGAAGAAGGCTGGCAGGCCGCTTCGGAGGCCTTCGGAAAATTACCCGATGCGTCTGAGGATCTTCCGGGAGAGTCGATTCAGCGGGAAATTCTCAAGGGGCGGATCCAGGCTCACCTCGGTCGCTTTCCTCAAGCGGAAGAAGCGCTTGATATCGCACGGAGGACAGCCGAGGAAAGGGGTCTTGGCCCGATGGTGACCCTGGGCGAGATTGCCCGCGCCGAAGTGCTCATTCTGCGTGGGAGAATCAGGGAGGCCAGGGAAGATCTCGGGCACCTCCGACGCTATTGCGAGACCCGCGGCTGGGGCCGGTTGGCCGGAAAGGCCTCAGGACTCATGAATCAGCTGTGATCTTCAGCGATACACTCGAAACCCAGCCGTAGGTCCCGAATTGTGTTCGCACGAGGCAGAGATCTCCCTGTCCTGGGGTCCTGAAGAGAAGCGCGACCCGATCGCCGGGCCGGATCGTCGCCCTGATGTCCATGCCGGGCGCCATGGATCTTCGGATCTCGACGAGGGTGGGAGAAAGTGCAAAAAGCTCCTCGGGCACGCTGACGGCGCCTGCAGGCCCCGACAGCGAGGGGTAGAGGCGCCCCTCCGGGGGCGCCACCACCGCCTCTGCAATCGCCGGCATTTCATCGAGTCTCCCGGGCTTATCCAGCCCCGGACACCCGGCGATGAAGATCAACCCTATGAGAGTCGGGATCAGAAGCCGGAGCCGGGACATCTTCAGTTCCCGACGACCCCGGACCAGCCACTGAAGTCTCCCTCGTCGAAGCTGCTGCGCATCAGCTGGGGCAGCTTGACGAAGATGATCTGACTGGCAAGGGGATTATTGGAATAGAAAAGGCCCAGATAACCTCCGTCGGCGGAGCGGCAGAGCCCCATGGATCTTCCGATGAAATCGGTATCCGAGGTGAAAATATGGCCTGAGGGGGTCCAGTTTTCCCCATGGGAACGCTGGAGCCAGGCCCACTCTGAAGTATTCTCGTTATCGTCTTTGAAGAGAAAGGTCGAGACCGTCTGGCCGGGGCCGATGACAACCGAGGGCGACACCATCTGATAGCCCACGCTGTCCCAGCCGCTGGCCAGAACCTCCTGTGTCCAGCTCAAGGCATCGTCATCGCTTGACAGCTCGTGAACCTCGGTGGGATTGGAGTTGTAGGGAGAACCGACGACCACCTCGACTCTCCTGCCGTAGGCGGAGACGGTGACGTCCTCCCATTCGGGGTAGAGATCTGTGTCGGGCGTGATATCGACGAGACCCAAGCCGACATTTTCGGTCCAGCGCCAGCCTTTCAGCTCGTTCCCCGAACCCTTGAAGGCCAGGAAGAAGTCGGTGTTGTCCCCCGCCATCCTGACGGCGTCGAGGGATCCATAAGCGGTTGTGCTGCCGATGTTGGTGTGCCCGAGAAAGATCCCGTCATATCTGCACGAGGAATGCTTCAGCTGATCATTGGAGATCCAGAAGATCTGAAGCATATCGTCTTCAGCGATCAGAGAGACATCGGAGATGACATCGGTGGTCTGACCGGAGACCGAGAGCATCCCCGTGTTTGCGAAACTCGTGTCCCGATTGCCGTCCGCATCAAATCGCTGGACGCTCAGCTCGTAGTAATCGGAGGCCCCGACATTCCAGCTGTCGATCCGGGCGACATAGACCGTCCCGGCGCCGAAGTCGGCGTCGAAGTTGAAATGATCCTGACCCTGGTAGTTCTCGTAGGTCTTGCTCCAGGTCCAGCCTCCGTCGGAGCTGACGTGAAGGGCGAAACCCCAGCCCGGGTTGTCCCAGTGACCGTTGACCGTATAAAGATGAGAACCATCATCGGAGGCGAGAAGGATCGGCTGTCCGATGGGAGAGGTGTCGACGTCGACGAGACGCTGGGTGAATGCCGGCAGGCGGGTGGCCGGGATCATGACGAGGGTGAAAATTATCAGGGTGATGAGATTCCGTTTCATGCTTTTCCTCCTGCAGCCGGTTGCTGCAGGTCCATCCTGGGGTCTGGATGAATAAAAGTCCTGGAAGGGAATTGGAAATCTTCTGAAGATTTTCTACCATGTTGAAAACATAGGGTTTCTACCCGGACAACCTCTTTAATACAGGACCCGCCCATTCCCCGAAACCGGGGAATGGGCGGGTCGCTGAGTTCTTTCCTCCTCTAACTTCCGGTGGCGTAAGACCAGGAGTCGAGGTTTCCGTCCTCGAAGTCGTCGCCGAAGAGCATGTTGGCAAGCCACTGTGTCGCCGAACGCATCAGGGCGGTGCGATCTGCGGAATTGTCGATCGCCTCATAGCCGAAGGCCAGGTAGACAATTCGCGCAGAACTGACGGAGTCGACCGAGCGAATCGCGGCGGTCCACGCCTGACCGTGATAGGAGAAAATCCCAGTGGCATCAGCATCATGAGGAGCGATTCTGCTGGGGTAGTCCTCGTTGTCGGCGCCGTCCCCCCCGGCGATGTGGAGCATCAGCCCATCGCTGACGGGATCCCCGGGGATGCCGTCGATATCCATGATGTTGGTGTCATCCGCGAGGTAGTCGGCATGGAGATAGTCGTGATAGAAAGTTGGGTCCCTGTTACTGGACGCGCTGTCATTGAGATCCCAGCCGACGTCCTGTCCGGAGATAAAGAGAGCGCCTCCCGCATCAAGGTACTGCTCGAGGAAACCGCGATCCGTCGGATCCAGACTGGGATAACCCAGCCCGACGTTCCAGATCAGCATGGGAATCGACTGTGCCGCAGCCGGGAGTTTCCCGACCGAAAGATCCCAGACGCCATAGGCTTTTCCGGTGTGAGCGAGGGCGGCGGTGAAGTAGTCTTCGTAGTCGTTTCCGCCGTCATCGTCGATCAACAGCACATCAATATCGTCGGTGAGGTAGCCCATCGGAATGTCGAGGTTCTTGCTCAGGTTCGGGGAACTGATTTCGAAATGGTAACTGATATAGCCCCTCGAAGCCGGGTTGACGATGGCCGAGAAGGTTGTGCTTGCCTCAGCGTTAAGAATAAAGGCATAGCTTCCCGTATGAACGGTCCCACCGGCGTCCCGAAAGGAGACGCTCCAACCAGGAAAGGGCGCGTCATCGACGACGACCCGAATGGAGAAGTTGTCTGAGAGTCCGACATTCTTCACCGTAATGGGGTCAAATTCAAAACTTGAGGAAGATCCGAAAACGATTCGATCTGATGCGGTCATCGCCCGAATCATATACTCCGGGCGATCATAAGTGCTGCCCGCCTGAAGGATCTTCTTGTCCGCCTGCTGGATGAAGGCCACAACCTGCAGATTTGCCGCATTCCAGCCGGAATCAACGGCAAATGTTTCATTGAAGGTCGCAGCATTCCCTGCGCCGGAGAGGCTGATCGTGTCCGAAATGATCTTCCGGGTGATCCGCGTGTTCTCACCGGAGACATCATCTTCCACGAGAGCGAAGAGAATGGGTGTACTGCTCAGGGAGAGGCTCTCAGAATACATCTCGACCGTTGCTGAGACATTACCGGTCGCCGGATCGAAAGAATCAATATTGATGCTGACGGGCGCCGGATCGAAATAACGGCTGAGAACAACATTCATATAGGATGCGGCATTTGCTGCATCGTCGTCGCCGGCGCCGACGATTTCATCGGCGCCGTCGAACATCAGGGTCGGTGTACCGGTAAAACCGTAATAGTTGATCCGAGTGCTCGCATCGGTGTTGCCATAGGGACTGCCACTGTAATAGCGTATCTGGAGAAATTCTTCGTGGTTGTAATTCTGCTCCGTCGTCTCGAGACCCGAGTACGCATGGGGGCAGTGTGGTCAACCAACTGCGGTAAACAGCTCGCAGAGGCTTGTCGTTGGATAGGCGTCCAGCGCCCACGACACCAGTGGAGTCGCGAGCAGTACCAGGTATGCGATGAGAATGGCTCGTTTCATAATTTCCTCCAGGAGACGGATTCTGGCGTTTCGGCCCTCGTGAGGGTAGCAGAGATCAGGGCGGAATGGGCCCGCCACTGCAGTTTCATCCTGCCGGCAACCAGGACCAGGATTCTTCTCGGAAGCACTTGAGATCATCCGTGCCGCTGAAACATCAAGCCGCATTCTGTCGCTTTCGTACAAGAACTTGTCGCCTTTGGGCATCGACGCGCTGCCCTCGGCGTCCCAGCTTTGAGAGGAGGAGATGGCCATGAGGAAACCCGAGACAAAGGGCGCATGAGCCATACCGGAAAACGAAGGGAGCTTCAGCAATGCAACGAAGATGGTTCAAGATGTTTCAGATTCTCCTTGCGGTGGCGGCGGCCACGGCCTGCGGAGGCGCCCTGAAGAGTTCCTCCAGGCTGGAGCTGCCGGCAATTGGATTTAGCATGGAGCCGCCGACCGGATGGACGGTATCCCGCCGGAGCCGAGACCTGTGCTTCAAGGGCGATGGCAACGGCATGGTGGTCGTGGAGCCGTACCACGGACGCTTCGAAGACTTCGTAGATCAGGCCGCTGCCGACTTCGGATGCCGCGTACTCTCCCGCAGCCCGATCCGAGTCGGCGGGCATGCGGCGATAGAAGTGGTTTCCAGACAGGACCGGCAGGCCGTCAAGACCCTGGAACTCTTTATCGATCTCGGCGGTCGGGCTGCGACGGTTTCCTTCGTCGTACCCAGGGCGGCGTTCGCCGCCGAAGAACCCGCGTTCCGAAAAGCACTGGAAAGCATCAAGATCGACTGAACCGGGGAGGCGCCTCGAACAGGCCTGAGCTTGCGCGCCCAGGGTTGAAGGGTGTTGAAATTGCGGGAAATTCCGATTTGTGAGCGGATGAGAACAGCAACTGGGGTACTTTTCCGGACTCGAGGATCTTCGCGTGTACAGCCGCCGATGACCTTCTCGCCCCGGTTTTGGTATCTCATGATCTCCACCGCGCGGAATTCCTCCCTGCCCGAAAAAGCTGCTCCGGTTACAATGTACGGATGCCGGCGATACTGTTTTTCCTGTCACTCATGATGCTTGCTTCGCTTCCCGGGTGGCGGCTTCTGCGTCTCCTGGAGGTGGAAACAGGCGAAGCATGGGCACTGGGGCGCGTCGTCGGTCCGGTTCTGATCGTTTTTCCGGCCTGGTGGGCGGGTGCTGTCGGCCTCTCCCAATGGCCTTTCGTCGCCACGTTTCTCCTGGTCGCCGGCGCAATCTGGGGACTCCCACTTCTCCTTCGCGAAAGACCCTGGGGGCAGATCGGCCGCACTGAACTGGTGTTCTGGCTCTTCTCAGGGGCCATTCTCTTCCTCAGAGCCGGGCGTCCTGCAATTGAACAGACCGAGAAGTTCATGGACATGGGCATCTTCTCCACCCTGCTGCGAACCCAGGGCTTCCCTCCGCCCGATTTCTGGCTGGCCGGCAAGAGTCTCCCCTACTACTACTGGGGCGCCCTGCCCTGGGTGACGGCGCTGCGCGGGAGCGCAATGGAGATCGGCTGGGCCTACAACATTATCGTAGCCCTGCTGGCCGGGGCGACCGCACTGGTACTCTTCAGCCTCGGCCGTCGTCTTTCGGGCTCAAGCGGCGGGGGCTGGATGGCGGCTTTCTTCGGCCTCATGGCGGGTACGCCGGACGGTCTGCGTCAGATCCTGGCCGGTATTGATCCCCGGCATCTCGATCTCTGGGCCTCCTCCCGCCAGATCGAGGGCGCCATCACGGAGTTTCCGCTCTTCAGCTTCTGGCTGGGAGATCTCCACCCTCATGTGCTCTCGATGTCCCTGAGCCTCGGAGCAATTGCTCTTGCCGCGATCGCCGGCGCACAGAAATCCCGCATTCTCCTGCTGCCGACGGCGCTCTTCTTCGGTCTCAGCTGGGCCGCCAATCCCTGGTCCATGCCGCCGACCCTGGCAGGGGTCGCCCTGATGCTGCTTGTCGGGGACGGTCGCTGGCACTGGCCGGTGCGGGAAGGACGAGAACGCTGGCTTCAGGTGGGAGGTATCGCCCTCGGGGGTGCACTCCTGAGTCTGCCCTTTCATCTGAACTTTCACCCGCCCTCCCATCCGATCCGCCCGGTCTTTGCATGGACGCCGCCCGTGGACCTCCTGCTCTTCGGGGGCATCTTTCTTCTTCCCCTCGGTGTGGCCTTAGCCCGCCTCGTGCTCTCCTGGGGGGATCGGCGCAAGATGTGGGCCTTGATTGTGGTCGGCGCAGGAGGAGCCATGCTCCTCGGTGTGGCTGCCGGCCGGCCCCTGGTTCCGATTCTCAGCCTCCTCCTCGCCATTCTTGTCGCCCAGCTCCTTGAGCCCGGATACTCAGGGGAACGTCCGGCCCTCGCCCTGGCGATGCTGGCGCTCTTCCTGCTCCTGGTGCCGGAGCTGGTCTACGTGCAGGACGGATACGGGGCGGAAATGCACCGGATGAACACCATCTTCAAGGCCTATATCCAGGCCTGGCCGCTCTTCGCCCTTGCTCTGCCGGTGCTGCTGCGCCTCGCGATGCCTTCGTTCAAGAAGCAGAACATTCTGCTTGCCGGCCTGCTGGTCCTTGCGCTTCCTCATCCGGTTTCGCTGGCGATGCAATCCCTGGCCCGAGTCCATCAGTGGGGACTCGACGGTCTGGACTGGATGAGCCCGAGGGATCGCGGCCTCGTCGAGGAACTGCGGCAATTGCCCCCGGGTATGAGGATGGTCGAGGCCGTCGGAGGCGCCTACAGCGAGTACGGTCGGCTCTCCGCAGCTTCAGGTGTGCCGGCTTATCTCGGCTGGGCCAACCACGAGATGGTCTGGAGGGGGACGAGCATCAACGGGGAGACAGCCCGCAGGAAGGCGCGGGTGGAGGCCATCTACAGGGCGGGGGATGCGGAAACTCTCCGTCGCGAAGTCCGGGCGGCCAGCGTGGATATCGTGGCTTTCGGAGATCTGGAGGCCCGGGACTTCGGGGAAAAAGCCCTGGCAATTCTCTCGGAAGCGGGCGATCATCAGTTAAAGTGTCGCGGTGGAGGTGTGCTGGTGTTTTTTGATCATCCGGAGGAGAAGCCTTGAATTCGGCGACGCTCAGGAGAATTGTGCACTTCTGGCCGTGGTGGCTTCTGCTGCTGCTCTCGATCTCGCTCCATTTTGCGGGCCTGGGAGAGCGCAGTTTTCATCACGATGAGTCCATCCATGCCAAGCTCTCCT
>JANTFG010000052.1 GCA_024763555.1 Thermoanaerobaculales bacterium | reverse complement strand
GGCGTTCCCGGTCTTTTCAGCAATCATTTCGAAGGAGGGAACCAGTGCGCAGTACTCTCCAAGAGAATCCCACCGCAGATGTCCCTCTTCCAGGAACTGCTGGACGTGCTTGGGCGCCGAGCCGCCGGCGCCGGTTTCAAAGAGCCCACCACCTCTGAGAAGAGGTACGATGGAAAGTACACGTGCGCTGGTTCCCAGTTCGAGAATCGGGAAGAGGTCGGTCAGATAGTCACGGAGCACGTTGCCGGTGACGGAAATCGTATCCTCTCCGCGACGTACGCGCTCCAGAGAGAACTTCATGGCCTCCTCCGGTCTCATGATCCGGATGTCGAGACCGGTGGTGTCGAATTCGGGAAGATACTTCTTCACCTTCCTGATGATCTCCGCATCGTGGCCACGGTTCTCATCCAGCCAGAAAATCGTTGGAGATCCGGTGGCGCGGGCCCGATCGACGGCCAGCCTCACCCAGTCCCGGATGGGCTCATCTTTCGCCTGGCACATGCGGAAGATGTCGCCCGCCTCGGCCTTCTGCTCGAGAAGCACGGCGCCGGAGGCATCCACGACCCGGAACGTCCCGGCGGTCTGGGCCTCGAAAGTCTTGTCGTGGGAACCGTATTCCTCGGCCTTCTGTGCCATCAGGCCCACGTTGGACACATTGCCCATGGTGGCCGGATCAAACTGACCATTGGCCTTGGCATCCTCGAGAATCGTCTGGTACATGGTCGCATAACAGCGGTCGGGAACCATCGCGTGGGTGTCCTGCAGCTCATCCTTGGCGTTCCACATTTTTCCGCCGTCGCGGATGATATTGGGCATCGAAGCGTCAACGATGACGAGGTTTGGACGATGGAGGTTCGTGATCCCCCGCCGCGAGTCGACCATCGCCAGGGCGGGCCGTTTCTCGTACACCGCGGCAATGTCGGCCTCAATTTCGGCCTTCTTTTCCGCCGGAAGTCGATCGAGTTTCTCGAGTACGTCGGCCAGGCCGTTGTTGACATTGGCGCCGATCTCGGCAATCGCGTCGGCATGCTTTTCCAGCGCGTCTTTGAAGAAGACGGAGACGCAGTGCCCGAACATGATCGGATCGGAGACCTTCATCATCGTGGCCTTGAGGTGAAGGGAGAGCAGCGTGCCTTCCTCTTTGGCCTGATCGATCTGCTCGGCGTAAAACTTTCGCAGCGCCCCGGCACTCATCACCGCAGAATCGATGACCTCGCCCTCCAGCAGGCTTAAGCCTTCTTTGAGAGTCCTGACACTGCCGTCGGCCCCGACAAACTCGATCCTGGCCTCGGTTGGCGCCTCAAGGGTCATGGATGTCTCCGTACCGTAAAAATCACCTTCACTCATGCAGGTAATCTCTGCCTTCGAGCCCGACTCCGGCCATGGTTTCATCATCCGATGGGGATTCTTCTTCGCGAAACTCTTGACGGCCGCCGCCGGACGACGATCGGAGTTACCCTGGCGCAGAACCGGATTGACGGCCGAGCCGAGACAGACGGAGTAGCGCTTCCGGAGTTCTTTCTCTTCTTCGGTCTGCGGTTCTTCCGGAAAGTCCGGAACATCATAGCCCTTGGACTGCAACTCTGCGATGGCAGCCTGAAGCTGGGGAATCGAGGCCGAGATATTCGGCAACTTGATGATGTTGGCGTCAGGCCTCCCCGTCAGCTCACCCAGCCGACCCAGCTCGTCGGGAACTTTCTGGTCCTCGCTCAGCTTCTCCGGGAAATTCGCCAGAATCCTCCCTGCAAGGGAGATATTCCGCAGCTCGATCTCGATTCCTGTGCCTTGAGTGAAGGCGCGAACCACCGGAAGGAATGCGTAGGACGCCAGAAGCGGCGCCTCGTCTGTTTTTGTCCAACTGATTTTGGATGTCGTCATATCGGCCCCCTTGAGAATTGTCGAATCACTCGGATTCGGCCCTGGGGAGTGTAACCCTTCTGCCGCATCTTGTCAGCCCGGTCTCAGCGAGACCACGCGGGAATGCTTCAGATGCTGCATCGCTCCGGAAACTTGAGACAGGATCTTAGCCCGAGACGCCGGCGACCGGAGTCAGAGCAGATGCAGGAATTCCTCCAGGTTTTTTCGCTGCGGATCAGGGTTTCCCTCAAGAAAAAAAACCACTAGGCCCGACCGAGCCTCCCCTACTCACCTTCACCGAGAATCTGCTCCTCCTGAGCAAGCTGGATCCCGCGGTCCGCCAGATCCTTCACCACCCGCTCGAAACAACCCTCCCGGCGACCGACGACCTCCGGGGCATGAAGGCCGACCTCACGGAAATAGCCTCCTGCGACCAGGCGAACGATGGCCGTACAGGTATAGCCGGTCGTTCTCGCCATCGAGGTCGTCTGCGTGCGCCCGTCATAGCGATCGAGCAGCTCGTATTTCCGCAGAACACGCCGGCCGTCCCTGGTGCCCTCGACCTCCATTCGCATCGCCGTCAGGTCCCTTTCACCCTCCTTGAGCTGCCAGGCCGGAAAGAGCAGCCTGGTCGTCATTTCCAGGGGAGAAATATGCGATTTTCCGAAGTCAAGGGCTTCCGGGGAGAAGAAACCGGCATCCCGCAGCAATCGCATCTTTTCCGCGTGCCCCGGGTAGCGCATCGTCTTTTCCTTCATATTGGGAATATCCAGCCGAAGAAGGGTTCTCAAACCATCCGTATTGAAAGACTCCAGGGTGCCGACACCCTCGAAGTCCACGAGTTCAACCTCGCTCAGGGCCTCGCGGATAACAATCTCGCCATTCTCCACCAGGCGCGCGGGCCGGGTATATTCCGCAATGACATCGATCGGCGAAAATACGGCCTTGTATTCAAAGGGCTCCTCCCGGACCTCCGGCAGGCCTCCGACCTGACATTCAAAGCGCTCGACACTGTCCATCTCGGCCTGGGCCGTGCCGAGAACCAGGTTGGAGAATCCCGGCGCGACCCCGCAGTCCGTCAGAACCATGACACCATGGCTGCGGGCGAATTCATCCAGCTCCGGATAGGGATCCTCCTCGAAGAAGGAAATATCGACGATATCCCGGCCCGCCTCGATGGCGGAATGGACCGTCCCGTATCCCATCGGCCCGGGAACCGCTCCCACGACGAGATCGTGGGCTCCCGCGAGGCGTTTGACCATCTCCACTGTTCGTAGATCCGCCTTTACGGTTGTCAGACCCTTCACCCCCCGCAATTTCTGGAGAGCCTCAGCGTCGATATCGGCAACCGTGACCTCGAAGTTCTTCTCCGCCGCCAGATCCCGGGCTATCGCAGCCCCGACCCGTCCCGCACCGAATACAATAATTCGCATCTCAGACCTCCTGTCCACTCTTCACCAGGGAGAATATCAGAGACTGATGAGGAATCGCAGCGGCCAGGATACCGCCTCACCGGCATAGTCGATCCCGATACGCGGCCCCCGCTCCAAGGCGTCCTCATTCGGACGAAAACCGTCATCGAGAAGAAGCAGTGGAGAAACGGGATCACAGAGATCGACACCGTCCTCCTCTCGGGAAATCGCCAGGGCCCGGCAGAGTTTAGCCGGTCCATCCGAAAGGCGCCGCAGATCCCTGATCTGTCCACGTCTCTGGAAAGCCAGATCCTGCCCTTCGAGGACGACGGCGCCTCGGATCAACACCGCAGCCGCTTCTCCCGGCCCCCCGCAGACGGCATTGAGACAGTGGTGGATCCCGTAAATCAGGTAGACGTAAGCACGACCCTTCTCTCCCCACATGGAGCGGACCCGGGCGGTCTTCCGGCCGCCGAAGGTATGACAGGCCGGATCTTCGACGCCGAGGTAGGCCTCGGTTTCGACGATTCTCGCCATGACCGGTCCCTCCTGATGGCGCCGGTAGAAGACCCGCCCCAGCAGGTCCCGGGCGACATCTTCCGCCGATCGCTGGTAGAATGCCCTCCCGACGGGAGTAAATCCCGCGGGAATGTCCTGAACAAAGGCTGGATTCATCATGAAGATCTGCATCACCGGCGGCGCCGGCTTCATCGCCTCCCATATCGCGGACGCCCTTCTCGAGCAGGGCCACGAGATTACGATTCTCGACGACCTCTCATCGGGGCGCAAGGAAAATGTTCCCGAAGGCGCCGAACTGATCGTCGAGGATATTCGTTCGCCGCGGGCAGCCGAGATCCTGAGGGCTCGGCGAATCGAGATCCTTGTGCACCACGCGGCCCAGATGGACGTACGGCGCTCCGTGGAGAACCCTGTTTTTGATGCCGACGTCAACATTCTCGGCCTGCTGAACCTCCTCGAGGGTGCCCGAAAGGCCGGCGTCCGGCAGGTGATTTTCGCCTCGACCGGCGGCGCCATCTACGGAGAACAGGATGTCTTCCCGGCCGACGAGAATCATCCCGTCCGACCACTTTCCCCCTACGGGGTCGCCAAACTGGCCAGCGAGCGCTACCTCTATTTCTACCACGCGCAATACGGTCTCGATGTCAGCTGCCTCCGCTACGCAAACGTCTACGGACCACGACAGAATCCCCACGGCGAGGCTGGAGTCGTCGCCATCTTCCTCGACCGCCTGCTGCGGAACGAAGTTCCGACGATCAACGGCGAGGGGAAACAGACCCGCGATTACGTCTACGTCGGAGACGTCGTCCGGGCCAACCTGGCCGTCGTCGGACTCGAGGGTTTCCACACCTTCAACGTCGGAACCGGAATCGAGACCGACGTCAACGAGCTTTTCGGAGCGATCCACTCGGCTCTCGGAAAAGGTCCCGATGCAGTACACGGCCCGGCCAAAGCGGGAGAACAGCTGCGTTCCTGCATTAGTTCGGCATTGCTGGAAAAGGAATTGGGAGTCAGGCCGGAGATGGATCTCGAGACCGGGATCAGAAGAACAGCCGAATGGTTCGGCTCGCGGAGCTGAAACCCTGCGGCCTTCCAGTTTTGAGCTATCCGGGATTGAAGGTCGACCCTCAGGCCTGTGTTCCGCTTTCAGATGCCGCTTCGCGGAGATTCCTGATCCCAACTCAGTGATTCAGCTCAAACACCGGGAGCTCAATCTTCAGCTCGCCTCCTCGATGGCGTCATAAAGCTCGCAGAACTGCTGAGCCACCTTGTGCCGGGGCGCGAGGAAGGGTAGCGGGGTGGCCGCCTGGTGGGATTCCCGGATCTTGACGGAGGCCGAGATCGAGGGCTCGAGGATCGGAAGTTCTTCCTCGATGAGTTCATCGACCAGCTGCTGCGGCAATCGTGCTCGTGCCTGGAACTGGTTGACGACGACCCCGGTCACCTCAAGACCTCGATTGTGATCCTCCCGGACCTCCTCGACGTTCTCCATCAGGTTGTACAGTGCCCTCCTGGAAAAATCATCGCAGTCAAAAGGGATGAGACAGCGGTCGGCGGCGATCAGTGCGCTCAGGGTGAAGAAATTCAGCGCCGGCGGCGTATCCAGGTAGACGGCGTCGTAACTGTCAAGTTCGTTGAGGGCATCCCGGAGTTTGTAGATCTTGTATTTCGCCTCCAGCTTCGGCTGAAGATCGACCAGGCTCTCGGATGCCGGCATGACATGCAGGTTTTCAAAGGGCGAATGGTGGACAAAACTCCGCGGCCCGTCGCGAAAAATCCTGAAACCCAGAGTCTGTTCGAAAAGTCCCGAGAGATTCGGTTCGAGGTCTTCGGCATCGTCACCAAGAAGATAATGACTGGCATTGGCCTGAGGATCCAGATCGACGACAAGGGTCTTCCTGCCCTCCATCGCACTGACGGCCGCCAGATTGCAGACGATCGTACTCTTTCCGACGCCACCCTTTTGATTGAAGACAACCCAGCGCATGCGAACCTCCAGTGAATTGACGCATCGCGGCATCCATTCACTGTGAAATCTTAGCCGAATTGCCGCACCGCGTCAAGCTATTCCGGCAGCCCGGCCGACCGGAGCTGCATCCGGAGCGGAGGTCGATTCCAGGACCCGGAGTCGGAACCGAGGACTCTGCCTCCAATCGAAATGGATTCCGGCGACGGGGATGACAGGGAATCAGGTATTGCGAGCGATGCTCCTGAAAAAGATGAATGGGATCAGTTAGGGCGAATTGACCTTTCATGGGGCAGACTCAACTGATCGCATCCGGAGGATCGAATGGGGGGACTTTGCCTACACAGGGTTCCATAATATGAAACTTTGTGTATACTTGTGAGATGACGAAGATCCGCACCGTTGAAAGGACCTTACAGTCTCTTACCGACGAGAATCACTATCTTTTCTCAACCGCTGATCTTCGTGCTCTCCTGCCCGGTGTGAGTGACCCCGCCTTCAAATCTCTGATACATCGCCTTTGTCGAAACGGATGCCTGAGCAGGCTTGTCAAGGATCTCTTTCTCTTTCCTCAGGCGCCATTTGACAACGGTCTCGTCCTTTTCCACGCTGCAGCAAAACTGCGCGACGCCCACTTCAACTATCTTAGTCTGGAAACTGTCCTGAGTCGCGAAGGTCTCATTTCTCAAATTCCCCTTCAATGGATCAGTCTCATGAGTTCGGGAAGATCATACCGGATGGTCTGCAGGGAATTTGGAACGATTGAATTCGTCCACACACGGAGGAAACCCTCCGCGGTTCTCCAACATCTCACATATGACCCTGCGTTTCGGCTCTGGGTCGCCGATAAGGAGCTGGCATTACAGGATATGAAAAATACCCGGAGGCCAATGGAGTTGGTGAAAGATGACGAATCTATTTGACAAGCTGGTGGCAGAAGCCTTGCGCAACCAAAGTGCGGCGGGGAATGTCAGACCTGTGGTTGAAAAGGAGTTACTGCACCACGATATTCTGCGGGAAATGAGCAAGGCCGGTCTCTTGAAGCGGCTGACTTTCATGGGTGGAACCTGCCTTCGTGCCTGTTATGGCGCGCAACGATTGAGTGAAGATCTGGACTTCACCGGGGGCAGGGATTTCAAACGAGAAGACCTGCTCGGGCTTTCAAAGGTCATCATCACACGGCTGGATGAAAAATACGAACTCGAGGTCAGCGTCAGCGAGCCTCGCCGCGAAACAGGCAATACCAGTACATGGAAAATCAAGGTCATCACACGTCCCGGACAAAAAGACCTACCGGCCCAGAGAATCAACATCGACATCTGCTCTATCCCCAGTCATCAGCCTGAGCCCATGACGATCATCAACCACTACGGTGTGGAAATGGGAACAACCGGTCTCATCATCCAGTGCGAAAGCCGGGAAGAGATTCTTCTCGACAAGATTATTGCTTTTGCTCTGCGGCCAAACAGGATTAAGAACCGTGATCTCTGGGATATCGCATGGTTGAAACAACAGAATGTCATGCTTCCGGTAGCGCTCAGTGAGGAAAAAGCCCGGGATCACGGCTGTAGCAGCCAGGATCTCGTCGCTCGCCTCTTGATACGGCGCCGTGAACTGAAAGAAGATCCCTCCCTGGAAAAGTCCTTTCACAATGAAATCATGATGTACCTTCCACAGAACATCGCCGAGAAATCAGTTCAGAAACCTGGATTCTGGAAATATATTCAATCCCAGACACTCGAAGAATCGCTCAAGGTTATCCAATACTTGAGGCATCCCGGCACCACGTCGTCACACAGCTATTTGATGTCGTAGGGGGACTCTCGGAATGATGAATGAAGGCAGAAGACGGGAGCGCAGAAGGCATTTGCGAAGGACTCGCGGGGAATATGAACCACGAATATGAACCACCCACGCACGAATAAGGGACACACGAATAAGGGACAAAAACGAATCCTCCATCAGATCTCTTCATCAGCTCAGCCGTCAATCCAGGCCTCGCACCTGGCAGCCTGCCGTTGTTCTCGCCACCAATGAGCCGCGCTGCTCCCGGAAATCCTTATTCTCACAAGGCCAGGGCAGAACCTTCCCAAAGCCTTCCACAATTTCACGCTGTCCGGGTCTGTGTGGGTCAGAAATTGAGTGCGTGACTTCGCTGCTCCCTCATGGAAAGATGGAATGGTGCTTGGCACATCATTGTCGCGTTTCGGCTGTCGCAGGCCAATTCGATCAAGGCGGGGATCGACATTTTCTTTTGCGCCCAGCAACCAGTGGGGTGATTTTCTGGCCGGCAGGCTCTCAGTCAGCCTGCCACCGCAGGAGTGCGGCAAGAAGAAGAATCGTCGCCAGTTCTACTGCCGTTGAGCGGCTTGTGAGCATCGCCAGGAGGTCCTTTCTGTCGATGAGGGAAGCGAAGGGCATGAAATGGGGATTCCAGTAGCAGAACTCGCTGACGGGATGGACTTTGAGGCATTCCAGAAGGTGACTCTGGTTGATGGATACTCCGACCTTGTACACGATGAGGGATGCTGCACCGATGAAGGCCCAGATTGTCCTGTTCAGCAGCTTTGCCCCAGCCCATTGATCATGTAGCAGGACGACAAAATAGAGGGCGCCAAAGACCGAGAGCGGAAGCATGAAGCGCGGTCCCCAGTACCATGCACCGTGCCACCCGTGCCATTTCGCATACCCAAGCACGAGAAATGCACAGTAGAGCATCGTCAGCAGGAAAAAGCGGTGATGCCTGCTCTGCAGTAGATGCCGGAGATCCTTCATCAACCAGAACAGGGCAAAGACGGCGGGCGTAAAGAAGAGTATGCCCCGGGCCGGCGCGAGGAACTCGCCCAACAGCCCATGAATCAGGGAGCCGGAGAAACCCTCGCCAGAGTAGCCGAAATCTAGGAAGGCACCCCGGCGCGCCAGGTTTTCGAGCCCGCGGAGGACGAAGCCGAGACCGACTCCGGAGCCAATAACCAGCATCAAAGCCGGGAGGCGCTTCGCGTGCTTGCCTGTGCGTACCGGCTTCAGGAGGATCATCTCGGCGATACCGAGGCCTGCGAAGACGGGGCCAAGAATCGGATTGAGGTCGATCAGGCAGCCAAGGCTGAGAATAACCATGAAAAGATGGCGGCGACTCATCGATCTCAGGTCCCCGGAGAGCCACCAGAGCACCACTGCACTGCCAAGGGTCCAGGTGATTTCCGAATAGAAATCCCGGGCGTGGGGCAGAAGCATGCTGCCGAAAAGGAGAAAGGCCATCCCGATGACCGAGTCCCTTCGCTTCCAGAAAAGGGCTTGCCGCAGGTAGAGGTAGAAGAGCAGGGCTATGGTGAGGGCCAGGAGGCCGTTGTAGCGGCGGACAAAAAGGTGTGCGAAGGCGGATGTATTTTCCTGTCCGCTGAGCCGGGCCCAGCCGGCGCCGGCCGCGTAGAGAGGCGAGGCAAGAAGTGGGAGCACGATGGAGTACTTGTCGTCCGTCAGCCTGCCGTGCATCAGGGCGTCCAGATCCTTCCAGCGGGGAATACCGTCTCCCGAGATCTGCCCCTTGTGCACCGTCAGCACGCAGAGCAGAAGGATGAAGGCCAGGAGAAGGACGAATTTGAACTCCGGGATCCCGGAACTGTCGCGAACCATCAACTCCTCGTGTTCAGGTGGGGACCCGGTCATATCGCAGGCCCTTTCATGTCGCAGGCCCTGCCTGCCAGCAGACTCGGCTGATCGTCTCCGGAGGATCGAATGTTGGCATCATTTCGTTGAGGACCCGAATAAGGTCCCGCGCGATGTTCAACTCTCAGGGATCGTGCTTTCCTTTTCCTCATCCAGTCCATCCTACTACCGCAGACGGAAATGGTGTTGAAAAGACCCGAAGTTACAAGCTTGTGAATGGGCAAAAAAGACGGATTTCTGCATCTTCCAGCAGGATGAAGGCACGGGATGAAGGGGCAGAGCTCTTGATAAGGAATCCTCCATCAGATCTCTTCAGAAGATGCGTTGAAAACCGGGTAGAATGGCCCCGTGACGAAGCCGATCCACCTCGCCCTGGACGCCCGCAAGATGACCGATTTCGGCATCGGGACCTATGTCCACCATCTGATGGAAGGACTGGCACAGGAGGAGGAACTCTCGCTGACGGCCTTGATCCGACCCGGCCAGGAGGAGCGGGCCCGAGCCCTGGCGCCGGAAGCCCGTCTGATTCCGGTCCCCGCGGAGGAATACTCCGCGAGAGAACTCTATAAAATCCCCGCCGCGTTATGGGGAGAGCATCCAGACCTCATTCACTTTCCGCATTACGTCGTCCCCTGGGGACTCCGGCGCCCCTTCGTCGCGACCGTTCACGATGTCATCCAACTCTTCTACCCGCCACGAAGCCAACACTATCGCGCCCTCTTCTATCTCCGCGTCATGATGTCGTCAACACTGCGGCGGGCGCGCCGGATCATCACTGTTTCCAGGTCCTCCCGCCGGGATCTCATCAGGATCTTCGGCGCGAACCGGAAGAAAATCCGGGTCATTCCGAACGGCGTCGACCCCCATCTCGAGGAGAGGCCTCAGGCGGAATTCCTCGATCGCTTGAAGACGAAATTCAATCTGCGACCTCCTCTGATCCTGGTCGTCGGAAATAACAAGGCCCACAAGAACCTTCCGACCGCGCTCCGCTCCTTTCATCTCGCCATCAGGAAATGGGGAATTCCCGGCCAGCTCGTCTTTGTCGGCGGAATCGACGAGAATTCCAGGCTCTCCGCCCAGGCTCGAGGTCTCGGCCTCGGAGAGCGATGTCGCTTTCTCGGAAGGGTCAGCGGGGAGGAACTCCACGGCCTCTATCATCTCTCAGCTCTGTTGCTCCATATTGCGCTTTATGAGGGATTCGGACTCCCAATCCTGGAGGCCATGCTGGCCGGACTGCCGGTCATTACCTCGAATCTCGGTGCCATGATCGAACTTGGGGAGGGGATCGCCCGACTGGTCAACCCGATGGATATCGGGGAGATCTCCGAACTGATCTCGAAAGTCCTCGTTGACGACCCCCTCCGCCGGCGCATGATCGAATCAGGGCGGAAATTCGCCCGGACTCTCAGCTGGGAACGTTGTATCGCTGAAACTGTGAAAAGCTATCGAGACGTGTTGTCGGGGCCCATCGACGGGCCGACGGGGGATTGACATGAAGGTCGCACTGGTTCACGACTGGCTGACGGGAATGCGCGGCGGTGAGTGGGTGCTCGCCGAAATCGCACGCCTTTTTCCGGAGGCGCCGATCTACACTCTGGTCAGACGACCGGGCGCCACGATCCCCGAACTGGAGAAGCGGACGATCCACACGTCGTGGCTTCAATGGCTCTCCTTCGGCGGGAGAAAATGGCGCTATCTCCTCACCTTCATGCCCTCGGCGATCGAGAGTTTTTCCTTTCCGGACGTCGACCTCGTCATCTCGACCTCTCATTGCGTCGCCAAAGGCGTCATTCCACCTCCCGGGGCCTACCACCTGAGCTATATCCATACGCCGGTCCGCTACGCATGGGACCAGAGGGGGCCGTATCTCGAAAGAATCCCCAGGCCCCTCCTGCCACTCGCACAGGGAATTCTCGCCAACATCCGCCAGTGGGATATGGTTTCGGCCGCCCGAGTCGACAGGGTCGTCGCAAACTCCCGTCTGGTCCGATGGCGGGTCCAGCACTACTGGCACCGCGATGCCGAGGTCATTCCGCCTCCGGTCGATACCGAGTTCTTTACTCCGGGCGGCACGCGCAGCGATCGTCTCCTGACGGTTGCGGCCCTCGTTCCGTACAAGAGAGTGGAGGTGGCAATCAAAGTGGCCCAGGAATTGGGACGGCCCCTGGATATCATCGGCACAGGACCGCAGGAGAAGAGTCTCCGGCGCCTCGCAGGCCCGAACACTCGATTCCTGGGCTGGCTGCCCCGGGAAGGACTGCGCGATGCCTACCGGCAGGCGGCCGCCCTGCTGGTTCCCAATATCGAGGACTTCGGAATGGTGACCGTCGAAGCCCTGGCCTGTGGCGCCCCGATCATCGGGCTGGAGGCTTCCGGAACGGCGGATGTGGTGCGATCCGGCCGTGAAGGCGAACTGGCGCCCGACACACGAGCGGAGTCTCTGGCAAGGGCGGGACGAAAGGTCCTCGACAAATCGTGGGATCCCGACCTTCTTCGCAAAAGGGCGCTGGTTTTCTCAAGGGAACAGTTCCTCGTCCGTTTCCGCTTCCTCCTCGATCGACTGGGCTTCGGGATGGCTTTCACGTGATTGAGAGACGACGCCGGATCCAGGTTCTTCTCCAGCTCCTGGGGGATCTCCTTGGAATTGCTCTTACAATTCCGGTCGTCTACTACCTTCGTTTTTCCTCAGGTCTTCTGCCGGTCGACAAGGGGATCCCCAGCATCTCTCACTACCTCTTCCTGATCCCGGCCGCTCTCCTCATCTGGCCCTCGGTCTTCTATTTTCAGGGACTGTATCAGCGGCGGCGGATCAGGGCGCGCTGGGATGAGGCCGTGAGACTGCTCAGCGGAACGCTTCTGGCCACCGCCCTTCTCGTGGCCGCCTCCAGTTTTTATCGACCCCCGGATTTCACCTATTCCCGTCTCTATTTCGGGCTTATTGGAGCCGTCGCCTTCCCGACTCTTCTCAGTATTCGATTCAGTATCGCCGCCATTCTCGGCAGGATCAGAAGATCGGGCCGTAATCTCCAGCATGTTCTCGTCGTCGGCGCCGGGAGCCTGGGCAAGTCCGTCGTTGAAAGACTTCAGCTCCACGTCGAGTACGGTTTTCGGGTCGTCGGTTTTCTTGACGACGATCCCGGCCTGAAGACAAAGATAATCAATGGCGTTCCCGTCCTGGGAGCTACCTCTCAGATGGAGGAAATCGTCAGGACTCACTCCATCGACCAGATCATCTTCGCCCTTCCAATGTCGGCTCATCACAAAATGTCCGGTCTGATCCGAAAAGCTGATCAGCTCCTGATGGAGATCCGGGTCGTGCCGGATTTCCTGCGTTTCTATGCCGCTCGAGGCAGCATCGAAGAACTCGACAGCCTGCCGATGATCAACCTGACGAATATTCCGCTCCAGGGCTGGAACCAGGCAGTCAAGAGAAGCTTCGACCTGATCGTCGGCAGCCTGATGCTCATCTTCACCGCGCCGCTCTTCCCGTGGATTGCGTGGCGCATCAAATCGGTTGACGGCGGCCCAATTTTCTTCACTCAGATCAGGACCGGTCTGGACGGTCGATCCTTCAAGATGTATAAATTCCGATCCATGCGAATCGACGCTGAGGAGGATCGAAAATGGACCCGCTCAGAGGACGACCGCGTCACCCCGATCGGGAGATTCCTGAGACGAACCAACCTGGACGAACTCCCCCAGCTGATCAACGTCATCAAGGGTGAAATGTCCCTGATCGGACCACGGCCGGAGCAGCCGGAGTTCGTCGAAAAATTTCAGCAGCGCTATCCCGAGTACAACGCCAGACACCGGGTTCGAGCCGGCCTGACGGGATGGGCCCAGGTCAACGGGCTCCGGGGGGATTCGTCGATTCGTCAGCGCATCAGTCACGATATCTACTACATCGAAAACTGGAGTTTTGCCTTCGACCTCAAGATTCTCTTCAGGACCCTTTTCCCCGGGAAACGCTAGAAGCCCGGACCCTCCGGACCCGCTTGACCCCTGAGTACCGCGAGACTATGATCCCTCCAGGAACGAGCCATCGTTCCCGGCTATGGGGGTGCCTCCTTCAACGGGGGCTGAGATCAAACCCCTTGAACCTGATCCGGATTATACCGGCGGAGGGAATTGGCATGAACACCAGACTCAAATCCATCTCTTATCGTGTTGTTGTTTCCGGCGTCCTTATCGGGATGCTTTTCGCATGGCCGCAGCTTCTCCAGGCGGCGGATCACAACCTTCTCATTCACGGAGTGCTTCACAGCCCGGAGGGAGCGCCCATCGACGGAGGAAAAGTCATCGCCCGCTCGGGCGAACAGGAGGCTGAAGGGCTGAGCGGGAGCGACGGTCGTTTCGAGCTGAAACTGGATGAGAGTTTCTCCTTTCCCCTCGAGGTCCGGGCCTCCGCCCCCGGCTTCGAAGAGATCGTGATCGACGTCCGTCATGAGGATCGCCTTCTTGATATCGCCCTGTCCCCAATGGGGAACTTCAGCGGCTCACTGGAGATTAGCGGATCACGGGCGGAGAGCGGAAAGACGCCAGTTCCCATGAGCCTCATCGACAGAAAGGAAATCGAAGAGAAAAACTGGGGGCAGGACGTGCCTCTCCTTCTCCAGGGCACTCCGGGCTTTTATGCCTACAACGACAACGGAAACGGACTTGGATACTCCTACTTCTACCTGCGGGGATTTGATATGCGGCGCACCTCGGTTTCCCTCAACGGCGTGCCCCTGAACGACGCAACATCCCACGGAGTCTATTTCGTCGACCTCAATTCATTCCTGTCCACAACCGACGAAATCGAGGTCCAGCGAGGCGTTGGAAGAAGCCTCTACGGCGGCTCCGCCATCGGCGGTTCCGTCGATTTTCGCACCGCGGTGCCGTCATCGGAACAGGATCTCAAAATCGACTTCATGGCCGGCGCCTTCAACACCAAACGCTCGGAAATCCGTTTCAACACGGGACTCATCGACGACGAGTGGGCTGCGAGTTTTCGCTACTCAAAAACAAGCTCCGACGGCTATCGGGATCTATCCTGGCTTGAGGCCTGGAACTACTTCCTCGATCTCGACCATTATTCGGAGAAGGCGACCACGCGCTTGATTCTCTTCGGCGGACCCGAGCGGACCCATCTCGCCTACGAAGGCATTACCCGGGCTCGATTACGGGGAGAAATCACCGGGAACCGGCGTCGAGATCGACGTTATAATCCCCTGAGCTACCCCGGTGAAATCGATGATTTCTTCCAGCCTCATTACCAGCTCATCGACACCCGGCAGATCGGGAAAAACATCGTCCTTCAGAACACCCTCTACTATTTCGAAGGCGAGGGTTACTACAAACAGTACAAGGAGGACCGCTGGATGCCGGAATACGGCCTTGAGCCCTTCCCGGGTCCGGATGGGAATCTCATCGAGAACACCGACCTCATCCGAAAGCGGGAGGTGGACGAATCCGATCTGGGATGGATCCCCGGCATCGAGTGGAAGCACGGCGGAGGCCGGGGAAAACTCCAGGCGGGGATTGCTTTGAGGTATCACACGAGTCACCACTTGGGAACCGTCATCTGGGCACAGCACTACCCACCGACCGCGGAGCCGGACCACGCCTACTATGACTACAAACTGATCAAGACCAGTCTCCAGCCTTATGTCGAGGAGAACTGGAATTTCAACAGCCGCCTGAGTCTTCTCGCGGGTCTGAGCTGGACTTCCCACCGCTACCATCTCTCCCACGATGAGATCCGCAACAAGAACTTCAGCCGGAGTTTCAATTACTTCCTGCCCCGACTCGGTCTCAACTTCAGGGCCTCGGAAGATCTCAGCGTCTACGGGAGTATCTCAAGAGGAGCGAGGGAACCCGCCTTCCGGGACATCTACGATCCCCAGGATTACTGGTTCGGCCCGGATCCTCTCAATCTCGATCCGGAGAAGCTGACGGATTACGAACTCGGTGCCGAAGTCCGGCGGGGCACAGTCTCCGCGAAGTTGAATCTCTTCTACCTCGACTTCAACAACGAGATCGTCTGGGCGGGGGGTGTCGATTCCGACGGCCTGCCGACCACGGCCAACGGGGCGCAAACCACGCATCGCGGTGCTGAGTTTGAGGCCGGCTGGTTCCCTGCGGAGCGCTTCGGAGTCCGCCTCACGGCTTCATACAACCACGCGACCTTCGACCATTTCATCGAATACGACTGGGACGGCAACGAAATCGACCACGCCGGCAACCGCATTGCAGGAGCACCGGAGTTGATGGCTAGCCTCCAGCTCAATGGTGGCTGGGGACCTGTGGATGTGCTCCTGAGTATCAACGAAGTCGGCAAATTCTACCTCGACAACAGCGAAGACGAGAGGAAAAACCCGGAAATACGGGATGATCCGGGCTATATCCACAAGACCAACCCCTCCTACAGAAATGTGGATCTCTCGTTGAAGATTGATCTGGGCCGAGGGGCATCGCTGATCGGGGCTGAAAAAGCGGATCTGAATATCCGGATCAACAACCTCTTCGATACGCTGTATACGAGCTACGGCTACGTCTGGGGCCCGGAGCCCACCTGGATTCCTGCGTCAACCAGGGGACTTTATGCCGGGCTGAGTCTTGACTGGTAGGAGCAACACTCCGTATCCTCTCTTCAAGGCCGGCGAACGGCACTTCGAAGCGGAGCGTGCATGCAGTCGATCATAGCTTTCCTCCTCCTGAAGATGATCCAGATCCTCAGCAGGATCTTCTACAGTTTTGATGCCGAGTACCTCGGCCCGATCCCCGCCCGCCAATGGGGAAAGCTCCGCGCCATCATCATTCTCAACCACACGAGCCTCTATGAACCGCTTCTCGTCGGCTTTGCCGACACGAAGCTCCTCTGGCTCTTCGCCCGCCACGGTGTTCTGCCGATCGCCGAAAAGACGATGAAGAGGAAAATCGGGCTCTTCTTCCGTTTCCTGGTCCGCCATCCCGTGGTCATTACCCGCCAGCGGGACCAAACCTGGGATCGCGTCCTCAATCACGTCGACGAAAAGGCTCTGGTCATTATTCTACCGGAGGGACGAATGAAGAGGGCCAACGGCCTGGACTCCGCGGGACGGCCGATGACGGTGAGAGGAGGTATCGCGGATATCCTGGAGAACCTCCACGAAGGTCGCCTGCTCTTTCTGTATTCCGGTGGCCTGCACCACATCCAGGTTCCCGGTCAGACCATTCCGAAACTCTTCAAGACCCTGCATGTCCGGATGGAACTGATGGAGGTCGAGGACTACAAGAGGAGTCTCGCCCCCTTGATCCGGGAAGGGGATTTTCGGGGCACGGTCATCCGCGACCTGACCGAGCGGAGGGACCACCACTGCCCCGAACTTGAAGCGATCTGCCGAGGAGAAAAATCGGCGCCGACCGGGGAGACCGA
>JANTFG010000051.1 GCA_024763555.1 Thermoanaerobaculales bacterium | reverse complement strand
CTCGTGGCCGCGAAATCGAAGACCGTGCGCATCCGGCGCGTGGGAGTGCAGTTCCGTCCGGCGCGGCACCCTCTCAAAAAAGGGGAGGGGGTTCCTCTCCCGCTTGGATCTCCGGAGGTCCCGTGGGCCGGCCTGCCCCGGCAGGCCGGGGCCGGACGAGGCGGACGGCGGGAGGGAAGCTTGCTTCCCGACGCCTTCCACTCGCACGGGCAGGCCGTGAAGCGGCCGTACTCACGGGGGCGGTTCGCCTCAAACCAACCCACAGCGCAAATACCTCTTCTCCAGGGTGTCGATCGAGAGAAATGGGCGGCGGTAAACTGCTGCGGCCCGGATTACCGTTGCGGTCTCGGCAGCGGCGACGGCCTCGAAATCGGACCCTTCGACCACGCCATCGAGCCGCTACCACACCGCTTCCTGCATCGACTCCGTTCTCCGGCCCGCCTTTACTCGATTTCGAACTGCTCCTGATGGAAGAGCGGGTTCTCCCGCAGGATGATCTCAATCCCGTGGGTTTCCTCCAGCTCCCGCAACAACTCCCGGAAGGGGCCCTGAAAATAATGGGATACCTCGGGGTGCACCTGGAGCGAGAGCTGACTGAGACCGGATTCTTCATCCATATCGAGAATCTTCCGGCGAATCTCCAGGCAGATGGTCGGCAGACTCTTGATTCGCCCGGTTCCATGGCAGTGGGGACAGGCCCGACTGAGTGTACGGTCGAGGCTCGGACGGGTCCGCTTTCGGGTCATCTGGATTAAGCCGAGATCCGAGATCGGAAAGAGCTGGGTCCTGGCCGCGTCCCGCTGAACCTCCTCGAGGAGGGCCTCATAAATCTGCCCCTGGTGTTCCGGATCTTCCATATCGATGAAGTCGACAACAATGATCCCCCCGAGGTCACGGAGGCGCAGCTGGCGCGCAACCTCCCGAACGGCCTCGAGATTGGTCTGGAAAACCGTATCCTCCAGGTCGGTCGAGCCAACGTATTTCCCGGAGTTGACATCAATGGCGACCAGAGCCTCCGTCTGATTGACGACGAGGTATCCTCCGGACTTGAGCCAGACCCTGGGCCGAAGCGCCTTTTCCAGCTCCCGGTCGATCCCGTGGGCGCTCATCAGATCCTTCGAACGCCTGAAGAGCTTGACCTTCGATGTCATGGTGGGGTCCGTCTGCTCCAGGAATTCGAGAACATCCCGGAAGGCCTCCTCATCGTCGATCCAGCACTCGTCGATTCTCGAGGTCAGGACATCACGGACCGAACGAAGCAATGGGCTGAGTTCGCGGGCCAGCAGAACGGGCGGCCGGTTGTGTTCGATGTTCTCCTGAATCCGCTGCCAGCGCTCAACGAGGCTGTCACGGTCAATATCCAGTTCCGGCGTCTCCTGCCCCTCCCCGGCGGTCCTGACAATCCATCCCCCGGGATATTCAGAAACAATCTCGCGAAGGCGTTCCCTCTCTTCAGGATCAAGAATACGCCGGGACACTCCGGTCTGTGATGCCGTCGGGAGATAGACGAGAAAACGTCCGGGCAGGGTGAGATAGGTCGTCAGACGGGCGCCTTTGGTTCCCAGTGGATCCTTGATCACCTGGACGGTAATCTCCTGTCCCTGCCGAAGGAGGTCCCCGATGGCCGAGTCACTGAGATCCGGGCTGCCCACATCATCCTGCCCCGCCGAGAAAATCTCGGTATATTCATCGAGAATACCGCCCGCTTCCCGAACGTAGAGAAAGGCATCCCGCGCCATCCCGATGTCGACGAAGGCGGCCTGCATTCCCGGCAGAACCCGGGTAACCCGGCCCTTGTAGATATTCCCGACGATCGACGAAGCCCGATGACGTTCGGCCCGGTAGGAAACCAGGCGCGCATCTTCCCTGAGAGCCACGCGGGTCTCGAAGGGGTTGACGGAAAGGTAGAGTACGGAACGCATCGCTCAGCTGAAATCCATCCTCGAACGCCAGAGGGCATTCACCATTCCCAGTGTCGCACAACTTGTCACGAGTGAGGAGCCTCCATAGGAAAATAAGGGCAGGGTAATCCCTGTCGTCGGCAGCCAGCCCAGGATCATCCCGACATTGATCAGAAACTGGAAGGCCACCCAGCCCAGAGTCAGAAGCGGAAGCATGACGCCGAATCGATCCTCGGCCCGCCAGGCCATCAGGCCGATTCTCCAGAAGAGCAGTCCGTATGCCGCGAGGAGCAGGCCGGCGCCCGCAAAGCCCGTAGCTTCGGCCCAGGCCGCAAAGGCGAAATCCGTGTGCTGGGCCGGGAGGAAACGCAGGACCGACTGGGATCCCTGTCCCAATCCCTGGCCCATGAGCCCGCCGGAGCCCACCGCGATTCGACTCTGGCGTCCCTGATATCCCGCACCGAAAGGATCTCGATCGGGATCAAGAACAGTCAGCACCCTCTCCTTCTGGTAGGGCTTGAGCACCCGAAGCCAGGTCACCCCGGCGCCGAGGAGGGCAATGACGACAAGCGCGACCCAGACTCGTCGGGGCAGACCACCCAGCCACAGGGCCCCGATCAGGAGCGGAGCGAAGGTCAGGGCGACTCCGAAATCCGGTTGAAGGAGGATCAAGGCCATTGGGATACCCACCAGGAGGAGGAGCATCAGGAAGTCCCGTCCCCTGAGCCTGACATCCTCCACCCGATGCAGAAAAGCCGCCAGAATCAGGAGGGTCGTCAATCGGGCAAACTCGGCCGGCTGTATCGTCAGCGGCCCGAAGGCGAACCAGCCTCGGGTCCCGCTTCGTACGGAGCCGAGGAAAAGAACCGCCACGAGCGAGAGGAGACCCAGGCCATAGAGCGAAGGCGCCATCCTCCTCCAAACCTCCGGACGAAGAAGACTGGCCGCAAGAAACAGGAGCATTCCGACGGCGGAAAAGAGAGCCTGGCGGAGGAGAAGACCCCCTCCCATCGAGGCTGAAACTCCGAAGAGATTTGCCAGTGAGGCTCCAAGAATACTGATGAGTGCGAAAAACAGCCAGGGATCTCCAAGACTCCTCAGGCTTTTCAGCCGGAGTTCGGGTTCCTCGGATCGAACTCGAACCGATCTCATGGCCGATCCTCGTCAATGATGCTGAGAATTCTCCTGAAGACGACCCGGGCGGCCGGTGCAGCAACACTGCCTCCACCTCCTCCATGCTCCACCAGTACGGCAACGGCCACCTCGGGACGGTCTCGGGGGATCCACCCCGCAAACCAGGCATGATGCTGCTGCTCGGCACTGAGTTCTTGCCCCTCTTTGGGAAGACTGACGACCTGTGCGGTCCCGGTCTTGCCGGCCACCGGCAGGCCCTGAAGTGCATGGGCGGTACCGTGCAGGCCGTCCACGACCGCTTCAAGCCCATCGCGAACGATTTTCAGATGGGCCGGATCCAGAGGCAGCACCTCCGGGGCTTCATCCCTGCCTCCTTCGATGAGATGCGGCTGGATCAGGACACCTCCATTTGCGAGAATCGCAAAAGCCCTCGCCAGCTGCAGGGCATTTGTCAGGACCGGCCCCTGCCCGATGGAAACCGAGACGCTTTCTCCGGGATACCAGGGAGATTTTCGAACCATCCGACTCCACTCCGGGGTCCCGACGAGACCCGGATGTTCCGATCCGAGTCCGAGCCCGGGCGCCTTCCCGAAACCGAAGAAACCCAGCCACCCGGCCATCTTCTCAATCCCGAGTTTCTGACCGAGCAGATAGAAATAAACATCACAGGAGGACTCCAGGGCTCTCCTCATACTGACCCGGCCATGCCCCCCCCGACGCCAGCACCTGAACACATGACCGTAAAGCGTGGTCGAACCATTGCAGTAGACGCTCCAGGAGGGTGTCACCAGGCCCTCCTCCAGGGCGGCGAGCGCCAGGAAGGGCTTGATTGTCGAACCCGGAGGATATCCACCCTGCGTACAACGATTTTGAAGCGGATGCCGGGGGTCCTGCGAGAGTTCCGCCCACTGCCGGGGACTCAAGGCGCCCGAGAAGACGTTCGGATCATAGCTCGGCGACGAATAGAGGGCTCGAATTGCACCGCTGTGCACATCGATTGCGACAATGGCGCCGGAATGCTCTTTGAGAGCTTCTGCAGCCGCCTCCTGAATCCTGAGATCCAGCGAAATCGAAAGATCTTCACCGGCACGTGGCTGTTCTTCACGCAGAACTCCAAGCTGCCTGCCGACCGCTGAAGCAACGACCCATCGCCGACCGTCGACTCCGGTCAGGGTGGCGTTGGCCAGTTTCTCAATGCCCGTCGCACCAAGCAGTCGGGAGGGTTCCAGATCCGGATCTGCCTGGACTTCCTCGATACGGGGATGCCTGAGATAGCCGATGAGGTGTGCCGTGAGGGGTCCGAAAGGATAAAAACGCATGAAACGATTGACGATGGAAAGCTCGGGAAATGATCTCTGGTGGGCTTCGATTCGTGCAACCTGTTCAGAACTGAGGGTCTCCGCTGCAACCAGCGGCGCCATGGCTCCCGGGCCTCGAATCCGCAGATCCTTCCTCAACTCCGCGATGTCTTGAATACCCAGATCGCTGAGAAAGGCCAGGCTTCGACCCGTATCCCGGATTTCATCCGGAAAGACCAGGAGCTGGAATGAGGGTCTGTTCTCCGCGAAAATCTGTCCGTTTCGATCAAAGATCCTTCCCCTCAAGGCCGGAAGCGGGATCTTCCGGAGCCGGTTGTTCAAAGCCAGATTCGACCAGTGCCGGCTCTCAACAACCTGCAACTGACCCAGTCGCAGCCCAAGCAGCAGGACAACAACGAAAACCGCAACAAGAATCCAGAGGCCTCTCTCCCGCAGTGAATCGAGATCGGCGCCGATTCTCATTCAGCGCAACCGCCTGATGCGCATCCTGTGGATACGGGAGGGAATGTCCATCTTGTAGAGGAAACCAATGAAGAGACAGAAGACTCCGGTCATCAGGGCCGAAACTACGATCTCCGTCCCGGGTGTTCCCGCCTGAAGCCCGACGATTCGAAGAGAGAGTGCCCGGAACACCCACACCAGCATTGCGGAGGCGCTCCCGAGTCCCGCCCAGACCCCAAGGCCGCGTCCACTCAATTTCGAGAGGCTCCACCAGATCAGAGTTGCGGTCATACTCCACGCGATGATCCCGGGGCCGATGATGGGCTCAAAGCAGAGGTCCCAGATCAGACCGACAAGAAAGGAAAGGTAATAGAACTTCCGGTCCATTTTCAAAAGGGGAGGAACGAGGATCCATGGAAGCACAAGCAGGGGCTCGAGGAAAATCCCATCCGAACGGACGAGCCCCAGAAGAAGCTGACCCACGAAAGTGAAAGCCAGAACGAGGCTCAGCAGGAAAAGCTTCTTCATTCCGCCTCCGGATTTCTCGAGAAAACGAGAATTCTCAGGGCTCTCAGGTCATCCGGCGCCGCCAGACTTTGCGCCCTGACGTGGAGAAAGGGCGAGCGGCTCTCGGAAATCGACGCAACTCGTGCGACGGGAAGGCCCGGAGGATAGACCCCATCCGAACCACTGGAAAGAAGAAGCTGACCGATGGAGAGATCCGCCTGCTGCGGAATGTACAGCAGAGAAAGATCAATGCCGCCGAGCCCCCGCGCCAGGCCCTGAATTTTCCCATCTTCGCTCTGAATTCCGATGGCCGCCGAAGGTCTCACCAGCTCCTCAACCCAGACCTGCTTCCCCTCCACACGGATGACCCGGCCGAGGATTCCGGCAGCCGATATCACCGGATCATCTTCATGGACCTGATGACCGCTCACCGATTCAAGGCGCAACAAACCGGAGGAGCGGCTGAGGACCCGCGCCGGAATTCCACCGAGTTCCGGCAGAAAACGAAGGGCCTCGTCGGCCTGAAGGAGAGCACGAGCGTTATTTTGACTGAGAAGAAGCG
This sequence comes from Thermoanaerobaculales bacterium, assembly GCA_024763555.1. Lineage (GTDB taxonomy): Bacteria > Acidobacteriota > Thermoanaerobaculia > Thermoanaerobaculales > Sulfomarinibacteraceae > JANTFG01. The sequence continues at coordinate 11,060 of JANTFG010000051.1, read as the reverse complement.
AAAGACGAAGCTCCTGGTTTTCTCGGCTGAGCTGGAGATTCTCTTCGACGAGGGCCTCCCTCGAGCTGATGCGCTCCTGGAGAGCTTCCACACCCTCAAGCACCACGGAAACAACGCTCTCCACCGGCTGGATCAGGCTTCGCATCCAGGACACGAGAACTGAGGAGCCGTCCGGGCCATAGACCTGAGCGGCTGCCACAAGCTCCAGGAGAATCCAGATCAGCAGGAGGCGAAAACGGGGCGCGGTCCTTGCTCGCATGCCTCCACAGTATAGCCCGCACCGGCAGCACGCTCTTCCATTTTCTTGCTCCCGAGCCCCCTGTGATCCGGATTACACCCGGCCGAGGCGGGCCTCCCACCAGGGCCCTCAGGTTCAAGGGCATCACCGTTTCGCGCTCCCAGCCCACGCTCCGGGCTCCTGAGCCGGCGCTGGATTCGCTCGCGATCCCTCCTCCCAGACGAGCTCAGGCCTCAGTTCCGCGCCCTGAGCGAGATCCTGCTTCGCTTTCCCTTGAAGCTGACGGTCCGGCTCCTCGGAGGCCCCTGTCGACGTGCAATTGCCCGGGCTCTCTTGGTGACACCGACACCGGAGTACCTGGCGAAAAAGTAAGAGGGATCACCTGTATCCTCATCAACAACCGAAGCGTAGGGGTAGACAAAAGTGTCCGACGGGCCGTCGACCAGGTAGAACACCAGGGTTGCCCCGGAAACCCGGGTCTGCAGTCGCCTCTGCACCTGCCCGAAGGGCGGAATGTCGAGAAGCTCCGTATTGATGACAACGCCATTGGAGTCCTGTACATCAATCCGGACGCTGGTCCAGTCTCCCGTCCAGGATGCCACTCCGACATTACAGCGAAAGGCGTTCCCATCGTTGAGGATTCCCGTGACGTGACCGAAACTTGCCCAGTCGGTCCCCTCCAGGAGGGCCGCACCTGGAATCCCCTGGGCCAGCTCACCACCGCTTCCCCAGGGATCTACGGTATAGGTCCGAGACGATACCAGGAAATCGCAGGAGGATTCCGTACACTCCACCTCGAGCGGGACGTAGACCAGAATCGATCCCGTTCCGGAGACCGAGAAACCCTCCGGTCCGAGGACGTCCCAGAAGTTGATGGTCTCCCAGGGATAGATGACCAGATCCATCGTCAGGACCCCTCCCGAGTTATTCCGATCACCGGGGAGATACTGAATCACCAGCTGCAGATCATGATCCTGGGGATTCTCGATCGAGAGATCCGTTTTCCAGAATGTGTTATTCCAGCCGCCCTGATGCGCCGCAGCCGGAACGATCCAGGCAGGCGAGAGCTGGGCCGAAGCCGAACTCACGACGAAGAAGAGGATGGCCGGGATCACAACGAGCGAGATTTTTCGGATTTTCATCATCAACCTCCATATCGGTCTCCGTCAAGGAGTAAGTGCAAGATCCGGGCCAGGCCGGACAGCAACAGCCGACCATCAGCGGAAGAGACCCGAAACCGGGCAAAGATCCGTCCGGCCGGGGCTTTTTCTCCCGGGAGAGACCAAAGGCATCCACCGGGCCAACCCGTACACTATGGAGCCCCCCTGTCCTCTCAAGGCGACACAGCTTCAAAACCGAGGCCCCCGCCGCATCACGCGTCGAAGCGGGTTATACTTGAATCATGAAAGTTACCGCAGGCGCATTCCTCGTCCTCCTCATCGCAGTGGCCATCGTCATGATTCTCCGGGTCCGGGAGGTTCAGCACGTCAAGGAGGATGTCGGGCTGATGGCGCCCAGACTTGAGGAGGAGTACGTCGAGAAGAAGATCATGGGCCATCGGGAAGCCAAAGAGGTGATTGACGAGCTTCGGGACCTCTGCTCCGATCCTTCCTCTTTGCGGGACCATCTTCCCCGGCTCAGAGAGATCAGTTCTCTGGCGGCATCCTGGGCGGCCGGCGCCCCTGCGCCCAGCCCGGAGCTGGAGGCCGCCGTCAACATCCGCCAGGCGGCCAACGATCTCAGGGAAACGGCAAGCAATTCTTCGAGAAACCTCATCCCCAGCGCGCGCAAACAACTGATTGCAGCAGAAAATGCGCTCGGGGGCGCCCGGGATGACAGCAACGTCACCTCGGGGATCAGGGATCGGGTCAAGAGTCTGGAGCAGGCCCAGCGGGAACATCTCCAGGAACTCAATGAGGCCTACTGAGATCTGAGATCTGAGAAAACCAGATCTGAGAAAACCCCTGTAAGGGTCCGCGCAAGAATTACTTCCTGCTTTGCGCGCCCAGATGTGCTTCAGATTTGGATTGGGCGATTGAGGGAAAGCGGAGGCGTAGCCTGGCCTACGTTGAGTATTTCCAGATTGAGCCCGAGCCGAAGATGTGGTGCAGATGGGATGCGAAAAGCGGAAGTAATTCTTGCGCGGGCCCTAAGCTCAGCCCTCAAGCGAGATCCCGAGATAGTGGAAGAGTGAGGCACAGCTCGGACAACGGCGGGCGTGGCGCCTCCAGCGGCGGACATAGCGTGATTTCGGCGGCGCCACCTCAAGCAGGCGGAGACTGACGTGACCCGGCGCATCACACATCTGAGGCGCCCGGCGATAGAGACCGGCGAATGAGGGCTGCTGCACGAGATGGATCAGCTCATCCAGGCTCTTTCGCCGAGGTCTACCGAGAACTGCCGAAGAATACATGCATCTACTCCAAAGGAAATTGTACACCCGATTGCGGAAGACATGAAAGCCACCAATCCGAGGAATTTGTGATGCAGCTTCCGCATGCCTCCGGTTTTCGGCCTCCCGATGGGACCGGTCGAAGGCGGGCGAAGTCGAGGATCACGATTGCGGGACCATTGCCATCGACGGGCCTTCCCTTCGTGCCGCTTGAGCGATGACGTCGACGATCGGCTCGGCCATCTCGTCGGTGACGACGATTTCGATCCTGGTCTTCTTGACGAAGGAATGGCAGCCCTGCAGCTCAGTCCCCCTAACACCCTGGGCCCTCGATTTTCCCCACCCGAGAACTTTTGAAATTGTAATCCCGGGGAGGTCGACACGGTCCTTGAGTTCATCGAGAACCCGGTCAAGCATAAATGCTTGGCGAATGACTTTGATCTCTTTCATGGTACGAACTCCATTTCCTAAATGACGACATCAGTCCGGCGCTCGGCAAACCACCGATAGATTGCCGGCAGCACCAGGAGTGTCAGTACGGTTGAGGTGGCCAGCCCCCCAATGACGACGGTTGCCAGAGGACGTTGGACCTCGCTGCCGGTCCCGCTGGAAACCAGAAGCGGAATCAGGCCCAGGGAGGTCGTAATCGCGGTCATCAGTACGGGGCGCAGGCGCAACATGGCGCCCTGAACGGATGCCTCATCGATGTCCATGCCCTGCCGTACGAGCTGGTTGAGGTAGGTCACGAGGACCATGCCGTTTTCAAGCGCGATACCGAAGAGAGCAATGAATCCGACCGAGGCCGGGACCGAGAGATTCTGGCCGGAAAGCCACAGGGCCGCAACACCCCCAACCAGCGCAAGAGGGATATTCATCAGGATCAGGGCCGTGCTCTTGAGCGAGTTGAAGCTCGAGTACAACAACAGGAAGATCAACAGGAGCGTGACGGGAACCACCAGTGCCAAGCGTTTATTGGCCTGCTGCTGGAGTTCGAACTGACCACCCCAGGTCACGAGATAGCCTGGGGGCAGATCAACGCCATTCTTGATGGCTTCCTGACCCTCGGCGACAAAAGACCCGATGTCCCGATCCGTGACGTTGCACTGCACGCTAATGAAACGCTGGCCGTTTTCCCGGGTAATCTGCCGGGGACCGACGATTTCCTCCATGGTGACCAACTGGGTCAGGGGCACATTTGCGCCCTCAGGCGTCGGCACCACAATGGTGGAAATGGCCTCGGGCGTATCGCGGTACTCTTGAGGATATCGAAGGAGGATCTCGAAACGACGAACACCCTCGAATACCTGCCCTGCAATCTCTCCGCCGACGGCGGCCCGAATGATCTGCTGAACCTCCTTGACGTTGAGACCCCACCTCGCGACCGCCTCCAGATCAACCTTGATGAGTAATTGAGGCGTTCCGGAAATCTGATCGGCCTGAACGTCCGCGGCGCCCCTGACTTTCCCGACGACGGCCGCAATCTCGTCAGCCTTGGTCTTGAGAAGGTCCAGGTCCTCGCCAAACAGTTTGATTGCCAGCTCGGCGCGGATGCCTTCGAGCAGTTCGTCAACGGTCATGGCGATCGGCTGCGTAAAATTGGTCAGCACTCCGGGGATCTCACCGAGGTGCTCCCTGATCACATCTTCGAGTGCCGTCTGGGTCGTGACTCGCCATTGATCCCTGGGGACGAGGAACAGGTACATCTCGGCCGAGTTGACGGGATCGGTATGAGCGCCGACCTCCCCCCGGCCGATTCGGGTGACAACCGACTCGATTTCCTCGAGTTCCATCAGTTGGCGTTCAACGCGCAGGGCAACCCGGGTACTCTCGGTCAAGGCGATTGAAGGAGCCATCGTCAGACGAAGAACCAGAGTTCCCTCCTCGAGCGAGGGCGTGAATTCCGAACCCAGGCGCGGCACGATGGCGATGCCCGCAAGCAGCAGCACGACGGCCATGATCACCGCGACAATGCGTTTTTTGATGAAAAACCGAACCAGGGGCTCATAGGGCCTGTTGAGAGCCGCAACGATGCGGTCGCTCAAGCTCGACTTCCCGACTTCCGGCCTTTTCATCAGCAACCAGGCCATGACCGGTGAGACCAGGAGCGCATAGATCAACGAACCGAACATCGCCATGGCGACCGTGTAGGCCAGCGGCCTGAAGGTCTTACCCTCGACGCCCTGAAGGGTAAACAGAGGAAGGAAAACGATAATGATGATTGAGATCGCAAAGAGAATAGGCCGGGCAACCTCGGCGCCACCCCGGGCGATGATCTCCAGCTTGTTTTCGCTGTGGTGTGACTCCCGCAGCATGCGGTCGATATTTTCGACCATGACAATCGTGCCGTCGACCATCATGCCGATCGCGATTGCCAGACCACCGAAGGACATCAGGTTTGCCGACAATCCGAAGAGTTGCATGCCGATAAACGACGCCAGAACTGAAAACGGGATCGAAAAGGCGACCACCAGGCTGGCCCGTACTCCTCCCATAAAGATCAGCAGGACGAGGGCTACCAGGGCGATACCGAAGAGCAGGGCCTGGCTTACGGTCCGAACAGCCGCCTCGACCAGATCCTTCTGCTGGTAGTAGGGCACCAGACGGAGACCCTCCGGCAGGATCTCATTGACCTCGGCCAGTTTTTCTTCGACGGCGGAAATTACTGTGGACGAGTTGGTTCCAAAGAGTTTGATCACCTGTCCTGCGACGATTTCCTCGACTCCGTTTCGGGTCTGAAGACCTCGCCTGATGGCGCCACCAACCCCGACTGAGGCAAGATCCTCCAGATAGATCGGAGTTCCATCGACGGTCTTGACGACCACGCGTTCGAGATCCGGAACCCCTGTCGCGAGACCGACCGAACGAACGATCAGCTCTTCGGAATTCCGCTCCAGAAACTGGGCGCCGACGTTGAGATTGTTGGCTCGGATGGCGTCAAGGATCGTAGCGAGTGAGACGTCGTATCGGAGCAGGGCGGTGGGGTCCACCTCGACGTGAAATTGTTTCTCCCATCCGCCGATGCCGAGGACTTCGGTCACTCCCGGGACGGTTTGCAGCTGAAATTTGACCAGCCAATCCTGAATTGTGCGAAGTTCCTCTAAAGTGTATTGCCCGGTGGTGTCCTCAAGGTAGTAGAAGAGGATCAGGCCCATGCCCGTCGAAATCGGACCCATCTGCGGGTCGCCGAAGCCTTGAGGAATCTGTTCCCGAGCCTCCTGCAGGCGTTCGCCGACCACCTGGCGGGCGAAGTAGATATCGATATCATCTTCGAAGTAGACGTTGACGACCGATAGACCAAAATTGGAGATTGAGCGAATCTCGACGATGCCGGGGAGGCCATTCATCGCAACCTCGACCGGGAAGGTGACATATTTCTCGATTTCTTCAGGCGCAAGGCCCTCGGTCAAGGTAAAGACCTGAACCAGATTTGGAGAAACATCGGGAAAGGCATCGACGGGAAGTTTCTTGTAGCTCGCCCAACCCGCAACCATGACAAGGACTGCGAGAACAAGCACCAGGAGACGACTGGAGAGTACACCTTGAATGAGTCGATCTACCATGACTAGTGCCCGTGACCTTCCCCGAAGGCGCCCTTGCCCAGTTCGGCTTTGAGGCTGAAACCGCCCTTGGCGACATACCGGTCACCCGGGTTCAGCCCCGTGAGTATTTCAACCTGCTTTCGAGAGCGGCGGCCGGGCGTGATGACCCGTGCCTCGAAACCTTCCAAGGTTTCGACAAAGATCACCTCGTCGCCGTCTTCCATTCGAATCAGCGCAGATGCCGGCACGACAAAAGATGAGGCTTCCGTCTTTTCAACGGCGACCCTGGCGGTGACGAAACATCCCGGGTGCCACACACCCCTGGTATTCGGAGCGACGATCCGGGCCAGTGCCGTTCGAGTCTCCTCGCCCACCAGGGGCTGGACGAAGTTAATGGGAAACTCGGCCTCGTCGCCATGATTCGTGATCACCCGGGCCATCTGTCCCTTCCGAATGGTGCCGATGTCCTTCTGGTAGACCCGGAGGTCGATCCAGACCTCTGAGAGGTCGGCAATGGTGAAGGCGGGCACGTCGGCGGAGAGTGTTTCGCCGACCGTCATGTGACGGTCGATAACCTGGCCGTCGAATGGGGCTCTGATCCGGTATTTTGTATAGCTGTCATCAGGCGCATCGGCAATTCCCCGAACATCGGACTCACTCAAACCGAGAGCGAACAGCTTCTGTTGGGCAGAGCGCATCTCAATGTTGGCCTCGGCAAGACCGTTGCTTGCATCGAGAAAATCCTGTTCGGAGGAGACCATTCCCCGGTGCAGCCGTTCCTCTCGGGCGAATGTGGCCTGGGCCAGTTTTTTCCTTTCGGTCGCCGCCAGATAGGATGCTTTCGCGTCGGCCAATTCCCTGCTTTCAATGACTGCAAGAAGCTGCCCGGATCGAACCCTGTCACCAAGACTGACGAGGACCTGTCGTGCCACACCGGCGACACGGGGTCCTACATGGGCCAATTTATCTCCATTGACCCGAACCTCTCCCGGCAACTCGGTCGTCACCTCGAGCCGGCCCGGCCCGGCCTGGGCAATGACAAGACCCAGGCGCTCAAGGGCAGCGGCGTCAAGACGAATCACTGAGTCCCTGTCGTGTTCTTCATCTTCGCCATGTTCCTCGGCTTCTTCGGTGCGCCCGGTCTCGTCGGCGTGTTGATCGGTATGCTCTTCGGGCGCGGGTCCGCCCCCGCAGCCCCAGGTGCCAGACAGAAGCAGTGTCAGGGTCAGGAGTGTTGTGATGCTGATTTGAAGGTGTTTCATGAGTCTTCTCCTTGGGATCCTCTGGTCCCGGCGGTGGTGGGATCGTTCCCAATACCAGTCAAACGCTCGATTTCGCTTCGGGCCAGGGCGTACTCCTCTCGACTGTCGAGCAGAAGAGAACGGCTCTCGAACAGCGCTCTTTGCGCATCGAGCACGTCGAGGAAGGCAAATTTCCCCTCGCTGTAGCCCAACTCGGTAGCTGCAAAGGCTGCCCTTGCGGCCGGAACAACCTCGTGTTCCATGGCCGTCGTTTCAATTTGCGCGGCCCTGAGGCGCTCGAGACCTGCCGCCAATCGAGTTTCCAGCGCGATGCGGGCTGCTTCGGTATCACGCCGCGAACGTTCAAGATCGAACTGAGCGGCCTTCCGGGCCCCCTGGTTGCGGTCAAAAATTGGTATTGGGAGAGAAAAGCCCGCGACCCACGCCGACCGTCCGCTCTGCTCGAACCACCGGGGTCCAAGGCTGATCGTCAGATTGGGAATTCTGAATGACTGCTCGAGCTCTAAGACCTGTTCGCTGCGCGTGACCAGATCTTCGAGCCTGCCCATCTCCGGCGTCCGCAACAACAGGGGCCGGAGCTGCTCCAATGAAGGAAGCGGCACCGGCTCAGGCAAGAGCCCGATGGCCCGGCCGAACAGAGCAGTCGATGCCCCCCACGAGGCGGCCAACCGAAGGCGCTCGGCTTTGAGGTCGCGCCCGGCCTGTGCGCGCCGGACCCGGGCCTGTGCCACCTCAATATCGGCTCGAGTCACCTCCACCGGAGAGACCTTGCCCGCATCAACCCGGGCTCGTACCGTCTGGGCGAAACGATCCGCAAGCACCAACAGCTCTTCGGCAAGCTCCTCTCGCTCCTGGGCAGCAACAACGCGGTAGTACGCCTGGGTCGTCCTCGCCACAAGGTCCAGACGGGCAGCTTCCAGGTCCCAGCCGGCCAGGGTCTGATCGGACTGGGCAACGGCTCGCCGAGCTTTTCTCTTGCCACCCAGGATGATCTCCTGGCTGATGACGGCCGTGGTCTCGGCGGCGCTGAAACCATCGAACTCACCGCTCCCTCCGAAGTTCTCGCTTTCCAGGGAAAAACCCGGGTTCGGCAGCAAACCCGCCTGTTGAACGCGGGCTTCAGCGGCGAAGAGGCCGAAGGTGGCGCCTACAAGAGATGGGTTGAATTGGATCGCGGCCTCAATGGCCTGATCGAGGCTCAGGTTTCCCGCCGGCGCAACCGGGCTGCCCGACCTTTTGTCGCTTTCGGTCGACTTGGCCGAAATCGTCGGTGCAGGAAGCATCGACAGGGCCATGATGAGTATTAAAGAATACAGTGAAGGCATTGAGATCTCCTCATTTCATCGATAGGTTTCGGAGGGGCTCACGAGCCCCGGCCTCTTTCGATTGTCTGGAGGAGATCTAGGTCAGGAGAATGACAGAGGACAAAAAGGCCAGAGTGAGAGAAGGAGGGCCTGTTTCAGTCTGAGCCACTGCCCTTGCCGCAGTGCACCGGCACACCGAACCGCAGGCCGGGCAATCGATCGCCGCAGCCGACGGGGCGGCAAATGTGATGGGCCGGCTTGACAGTGGGGTCGCCTGGAGAATCACGTCGGTACAGTCGCCACACGCATGAGTGGAGGAAATCGTAACGAGACCTGAAACCTGCTCTGTCGCTTCGGAGGGAAGGCAACACCCGTCCAGGAGGCCTTCGATACCGGCATGACCGTCGGAACCGATACAAAGCACGGGCGTACCGAAGCCAACACCCGCAGTCATCATTGCGATGATGCTCAGGCCTGCAGCAAGTCGGTGTCGAATTCCCATCGTCTTCATCCTTCTCAAGAATGCCATCATCTCAGGAGGGCGTCAACTCATTTGAGCAAACATCAACATTAGACAAGGCATTCCCGCATGAGCAAGGGATCGTGTTCTCTCAGCTGAGCCCGATTCCCGAAAAAGACCGCAGCTGATCAATCCAGATGGACCCTGTAGCGGAGGCGGGCGAAACTGAGGATGACGATCGCGAGACCAATCATCGCCAGGGCATGGGGCCACAGGACCCCGAGGCCGGCGCCCTTGAGGAAAATTCCGCGGAGGATTGTGACGTAATAGCGGAGCGGAATGGCAAAGGAAGCCCACTGGAAGACCTTCGGCATGTTCTGGATCGGAAAGATGAATCCCGAAAGATAGATCTGCGGCATCAGAAAGACAAAAGTCGAGATCATCATCGCCTGCTGCTGGGTGCGGGAAAGGGTCGATACCAGCAGACCGAGGCCGAGACAGCAGACGATAAAGGGAAGGGTCAGGAGATAGAGCAGCCCGATGGAACCCCGCAGCGGCACCTCGAACCAGAAGAGTACGATCGGCATGGCGGTGGAAAACTCGACGAAACCCACCAGCGCGTAGGGAATGAGCTTTCCCATGATGACGGCGGAGGGAGTCAGAGGCGTTACCAGGAGCTGCTCCATGGTCCCGTTCTCCGTCTCGCGAACGATGGCCATCGAGGAGAGAATCATCGTCATGATCAGGAGAATCATTGCCAGGACACCGGGAACCATGAAATAGCGGCTGAGGAGATCCGGATTGTAGAGAATTTTCGGCCGCAGCTCGAGCGGCAGCTTGATGCCTTCCGCCCCAGCCGCCGCCAGCAGGACGCCCTGGCTATAGGAAAGGCCCAGGGTGCCGACCATCGCATCGGAGCCGTCCGCAATGATCTGCACTCTCCCCGGACGGCCCGTTTCCCGTTCAGCCGAAAAATCCGATGGGATCGTCAGGGCCACTTTAGCCCGACCGCCTTCCAGCCAGCAATCGATCTCCTCCTGGGTCTTGAGGGTCGCAACGCGCCGGAAATAGCTCGAGGCCAGGAAATCGTCAACCAGTGCGCGACTCTCGGGGGAATGATCCAGATCACAGACCGCGAGTTCGACCCTGCGGATATCGGTCGTGGCGGCATAACCCAGCAGGGTCAACTGCACGACCGGTGCGATGAAGAGTACCGCCAGGATCCTCGGGTCCCGGCGGAGCTGGATCAGCTCCTTGAGCAGAAGATTCCACAGCGTCCGCATCTAAAGACTCCGGACCATTCGGATCGTGGCAAGCATCAGCACGATCGCAGCATAGATTCCCAGGGCCCCCGCCTGATGCCACCACATCTCCGGCCCCGCACCCTTCAGTACGATCGCCCGAAGGGCAAAGATGTAGTAGCGGGCCGGTACAATCATCGAGAAGATCTGCAGGGCCTTCGGCATGGAGGAAATGGGAAAGACGAAACCCGAAAGCAGGAGAGTCGGCAGCATCGAGGAGAGAAGGCCAAGCTGAAATGCCAGCTGCTGTGTTTCGGCAAGGGTCGAGATGAAGATGCCCCAGCCGAGACCGCCGGCAAGAAAGAGTAGCGTGACGCCGGCCAGCCAGAGCAGGGAGCCTCGGATGGGAACATCAAAGAGAGCCCAGGCGAGAAGCAGAGAGGAGGCCGCCGAGACCGAGGCCACCAGGAGGTAGGGAAGGGTCTTGCCCAGGAGCAGCTCGATGGCACGGATGGGCGTCGCCCGCAGCGACTCCATGGTGCCGCGTTCCTTCTCGCGTACAACCGCCAGCGCGGTCGCGATGACCGAAGAGACCATCAGGATGAAGGCCAGCAGTCCCGGAAC
>JANTFG010000050.1 GCA_024763555.1 Thermoanaerobaculales bacterium | reverse complement strand
CTCCGGCATCGAGGCCGAAGAAGACATCGACGCGGGCATCACGAATATCGCGGTAGTCCACGTCGCCATCCGCCTCGACGGAACGGATCTCCCAGCCTTCGGCCACCGGGACGCTCAGGGCCAGATTTTCCATCCGCCGCTTGCCTCCCTCGACCCGCAGCGAATAGATGAAGTCCTCACCCTGGCCGAGTCTTCCGACATCGATGGAATCCTCCTCGCCGTCGAGGAAATCAACCGAGAGTTTGAGTCCCTGCGAGACATCCTTCTCCTCAGAGCGAGCCGGAATTCGACGATCGGAGAGCACTCCCCAGAGCCGTGTGCCCGAGCTGTTCTCGAGGTGGAGAAGGCGCGTACCGACGGGAAGTTCCCGCTGGAGTATCGGCGCTTTCGTCCGGGCTTCGATGCTCTTCCCCTCATCGAGGCTCAGGGAGCATCCCCATTCCTCTGCATTCGTCTTCGTCGTATGGGCCACCGCAGCAAGGGCGAAGGCGATGCTCTGGGTCGAAAGTCGATCTTCCGAGGAAAGCTCTTCTGAGATCGCCTCAAGGAGGGAGGGGATCTCGGACCTGCGGCCCAGCAGCTGGAGGCTCTCCAGAACAACGGCCCTGTCGCGGAGAGGGCTTCCGTAGTTCCCGCCCAGTTCGGTTCCGGATTCGAGGCGGATATTGGCCTTCCGGACGAGGTCCTGCCCGGCATCCAGACGTCCTGCGAGAGCATAGGCCGAGGCCAGCTGCCAGCGGGCGAGATCGGGGAGGCGTGGCGTCTCCCGGAGACGGTTCATCGCCCCGAGTTCGGGGGCGCCTGCAAGGGCCAGAGTCTGGAGGCGATAGGCCTGGGCGATGATCTGCGAATCACCGGCGACGGGGGCCGATCGAGCCCTTGTCCGTTGGAAGTTCTCCCATTTCTCGAGCAGCTCGGAGGGGATGCGATAACCCGCCCTTTTGGCTTCCAGCAGGAACTGTCCCGCATAGGAGGTGGCCCAGGCATCGACTTCCCGGTGGGATGAGCCGGCAAATCCGCCCGAGGCCACCGGCCAGAGACTCAAACCGCCCTCGGGCAGCTGGAACTGTCGAATCTTCTCGATCGCCGAGGAGACGTTCTTCTGGATCTCCTTCTGCCGGGAATCGGAGAGTTCCACGAGGCGGGAGAGATAGAGCTGCGGGAAGGCGGCCGAGGTGGTCTGCTCCAGGCAGCCGTAGGGATAGTGAATCAGCTGATCGAGACGCCGGTCGAGATCAATGGCCGGGAAGGGAGAAAGCTCCAGGCTGAGGCTCGCTCCCTCGAGCGTTGCGGGTGGTGCAATCTCGATCTTCGTCGAGGCCCCTGCCGCCATCTCGAAACTCCGGGTGCTCGTGACGGGTTGAGCGGGCTGGAGCACCTGGAGATTGATCTCGTGGCGTGAGCTCTCTCCGCCGCCTTGAGCGCGAACACTGAATTTCGCCCTGCCGATGCCCGGACCGCTGCGGATGGGGATATTGACGAGTTTCTCGCCCGGGGAGGCGAAGTGGAGTTTGACTCGGCCGCTGTCGGCCAGGGAAGCCTGACCCTCGACCTCAGTCGTAATGCTGACATCAGAGGGCCCGTCCTTCATGACGAAGACGGAGATGGGCCACTGGAGTTCCTCGCCCGGCGAGAGCTGCCGGGGCAGAGCGCCGAGGACCATCAGTTTCTTACGAACCGGGAACTCTTTGTCCGCCCGCCCGTAGGCCCGGCCTTCAGCGGCGACGACCATGATTCTGACGGAACCCAGGTAGAGCGGGATATCGACCTCGTGGGAGGCCTTCTGCCCGGCCTTGAGATGGAAGGGCCCGAGGAAGCGGACCATCGGCGGGAAACGCCGTTCCTTCTTCTGCCCGGCCTTGATCTGACCGCTCTCACCGCCACCGATGGCCAGGACGGATTCCAGGGCCGAGCCCCAGGCGCCGGCGACCTCGTCGTAGAGGTCCCAACTGCGGACGCGCAGGGCCTCGCGGCCGTAGAAGGCGGCCCAGGGATTCGGCGTCGCAAAGCCGGTCAGGCCGAGCAGCCCCTCGTCGACGACGGCCAGGGTGTAGTCCATCTCGCGTCCACGGGCTTCTGAAACGCGGATGGTCGCCTTCGATTCAGGTTTGAATACGGCGGGCGCATCGATCTTCGGCTCGAGTCTGCTGTCCTTCGGGTTGATCTTGAGGGGCAGCACGCCGTACATCCGGATGGGGAGGTCGTTGGCGGGATGTTCGTGGGGCTGGAGGAAGGAGACGACGGCGTAGACATTCGGCGCCATCTCCGCCGTAGCGCGGAGGCTGTATCGGGTCCGCTCGGCCGAGGCTTCGATGAGATCAGTTGAAAGGATCCGAGCTCCCTTTTCGATGCTGAGGAGGATCTTCCCCGGAGCGGCCGAGGGAATGCTGATCTCGATTTCATCGCCGACCTCGTAGCTGTCGCGATCGGAGGAAAGACTGAGCACCTCGGCGGAATCGCCGGCGCCCTTGCGGGCCTTCCCGGCCCAGCCCGGCCAGTCGATGTAAATCACCTTCGAGGCCCGGTGGCCTCCCTTTGCGTCCTCGGCCACCAGGAGGAAGCGCCCCCACTCGGGATAGGCGACTGAAAACTCCCAGTCGCCTGCGCCCTGATTGAGACGGACTTTCCCCGAGGAGATCGCCTTGAGCGAGGAGGACTGGGCGTACTCCACGAGGCTCTCGTCCCGGCCCTTCTCCCACCACCAGCGCCAGGAGATCTTGTAGAGGCTGATCCTGGCATCTCCCTGCACCGGGCGGCCATCCTGGTCAACGAGAACGAGGTCGACCCGGTGTTTCTTGTCGGTCAGGAGCATGCCGCGCTTCTTGTCGCCGGGCTCCGTGCGAAGGCCGACGTAGTGCCGCCACGGGGAGACGCCGATGGCGGATTCGTTGATCGAAAAGGCGCCGCCGGGCTCGAAGACCCGGGTTGTCAGGATGGCCTTGAGTTTGCCCGGCGCCGGCGATTCGATGGGAATCTCCTCATCAAGGCGGATGCGACCGTGGGCGTTGAGTTCCCCGTCGAAGATTGTCATCTCCTCCGGGTCGAAATCCCGGGTCACATCATCGAAGAGGAAGTCGGGATAGGAGGAGAAATGGGTTGCGACGGCTTGGAGGCGCGCATCGATCCGGGCCTCCATGCCCCCGGCTTCTCCGCCGTGGAGCCAGGCCGCTTCGAGGACTCCCCTCAGGCGGGGGTGGGGCGCCCGAAGTTCCTGATCTTCCGATTCCAGGGCGATGCGCAGGCGGTTGGGACGGATCATGGCGATCTTGAGCTTCTTTTCAAAGATGGCGTCGCCGACCTCGACCTTGAGATCGTAGATGCCCGTCGGTGCGTCCTCGGATGTCCGCGGCTCGAAGATGTAGAACTGCCCGTGGCCTCCTTGCCGGACTTCGCGGGAGACCAGCTGCTGCTCGGGATTCCGCAGTTCGAAGCGGACGGGATGATCCGCCGGCAGACGGCCTTCGGGATCTGAGAGGATGAAGCCGATGTGAAGCTGATCGCCGGGCCGCCAGACATCACGTTCTGCGTAGATGAAGCCCCGGAGCCCCTCTTTCGCCGAAGCGCCGCCGATGTCGAATCGGGCAAAGGAGAGGGCCTGGCCGTCGTCCAGCTTGAGATAGGCCAGACCTTCCCGGCTCCGGGCGGTCAACAGGAAGGGCTCACCCTCGGCTTTCAGGCGCAGCATGCCCTCCGGCCCGGTCTTCCCGGCGCCGATTTCCTGCTGCTGGTAATCGAGAACCCGGATTTCTGCGTCGGCGATCGGTTTGGCCGTCCGCAAATCGGTCACCAGGACGAAGAGTTCGCCGCCGTCGCCCTCCTTGGCGATGAGACCCATATTCGAGAGCAGGAGATTCCGCTCGATCTCGATGTCATGGTCGTAATAGGAGCGGTAGAAACCGGGATGGCAGGGATCCTTGCGATGATCGAAGAGTTCCCGCCAGGAGAAGTCTTCGTTCTCTTCCCACTGATCCCAGTAGGAAGTTTCGATTTCGCCCGAGTCTTCCCTCGCCTCGGGTGTGGGGAAGGGGTACTGTTCCTCGCACTGGTAGTCGATATCCGCCGGGTTGAAGCGGATCTTGAGGTGGTAGAGACCGCCCGGATGGGCCTCGATCAGCGGGGAGAGATCGAGACCGACGATCCGGCTCTCACCTGGGGCGCCATCATGATCGAGCAGCACCCTCCTGCGCCAGACGACCCGGCCGACGCGATGGAGTTCATCGGTCTCGTCGAGACGGTTGACCTGGAAGAACTGGGGCATATTGTTCTCGAAGACCTGGGAGGCCTCGATTTCGACGGCGTGGAGGGAGACGACTTCAAGGGGCAGGCGCGGTTTCGAGGTCGAGGGGACGATGACGCCCTTCGTTGCGAAACGGATGGAGGGCAGCGGCGGCTGGAAGAAGAGTTTGCGCTTGACCTCCGAGCCGAGGAGCTTCCCGGCTTGTGAGCGGATTCCGCCGTTGATGTGCAGCCTCTCCTCGTCCTTCCATCCCCCGGTCGCGTGGACCCTGAGGAGGTTTCCCTCGACATCAAATCTCAGATCACGATGGCCCTCCACCGTGATCAGTCCGAGAAGCTCCTGTTCGGAGTCGACATCTTCGGAAAAGCGGATCTCCACGTGTTTTTCGCCGCTCCCGATGCTGCGGATGCCGGTCAACTGGAAGCTGCCCCTTTCGAGGATCGGAATCTCCTGCCGGCCGCGATTCTCAGCGCCGATCGGGGCGCCGCTCCACTCCAGGAGGAGTTTCTGTTCTTTTTTGGTCTGCGTGATATTTTCCACCGTGAAGGAATGGATTCTGCCGTCCGAGGCATGGGAGAAACTGATCGGAAGTTCCTGCCCCTCCAGTTTTGCCTTGAGAATTTTTTCAACCGCTTCAGGCACGGCGAGGTCGGCGGTGATGATCTGTCCGACGAGCCGGAGTTTCCCCGGCTCATCCGTCGTGTTGAGGCCGGCGATCTCCACTTCCAGGCTCTGACCCATAACGCTGAGATCGAAACTGAAGATGCCGCCGCTTGGGTCCAGGCCCTTCGAATCGACGAAGACCTCGTATTTCTTTCCCGCATCGAGCAGTCTTTCGGGCTGGAAGGACAGGACATCCGGCGCTGTCCACCGGCATCTGCCCTCGACCTTGGGCCGGAGGGAGATCGGGGAGGGCGAAATCTCCGTTCCGACCTTCTCCTGATCCACCATATTCTTCGCAAAGCGAACACGAATGGGATCGGCTGCTGAAATCACACCTTCGCTGTGCGCGGCGATGAGATCATTCTCGGCGACTTCCTTCCGGGAGCAGGCGCCTGAGGGAAGCAACGCCAATGCAAAAAGGAGAACCGTTGAGAGGAAGGGGCGAAACGAGGAATTCTTCCGGGTTTTCATCATGGCCCCAGTGTAGCGGAGAAAGCAGGCGATCCGAAAGCGGCGCCGGGCGGCCGAGGGGCGTATACGGTTGAAATAAACTGACCAGCCGAGATACCAGTTGTTGCTCGACCACAGCGGCACGCGTTCAACGCGCTTGATTCAGCTGCCCCGGGTGGCGTTCGTACCTTCTTGAGGCAGGGCTGTCAGTCTTGTTTTCTTGAGCCAGGGCGGTCGGGTACAGGTCGATTCGGCGGCCCCGTCTCGGTGTTAGCGGTTGGGCTCGCGAGAGACCGCTCGAGAGATGTGAACAGATCCAGCACGCCGAGGGCCTGGAAAACCCGGTACCTCTGTCTCCCGACCCGTTGCTGTGCCAGCACCCCTGCATCAACGAGTCTGTTGATGGCTGCTCCGGTGTTGACGGTGGAGCGAGCGATCAGCTCCGCCGCTGACGCCACCGTCACGATTGGGGCGCCGGGAAGCACCGACAGTAATCTGTCGACGGCAGAATCACCGCGAATTCGACCGACCTGGACGCGCCAGGACTCCTCGAGTGTTCTGATCTCCGATGCGAATCGAATCGCATCGGAGCACGCACGTCGGGTCGCTTTTGTAAAAATGCCCAGCCACGTGTGTGCGGCCCGTGACCGTAGAGCGGAATTGGCTGGTGAGAGGTGCCGGAACCGGGTTAGGCCCTGGATGTAATCTCCTGCCCACGTCGCCAGAACCAGGCTGACCGGTGGGACAAAGCGAGGGGCGAGTCCTCGACGCCTGAGTACGACATGGATCAGGGCACGCCCCGTCCGGCCATTTCGGTCAGCAAAGGGGTGAATAGTCTCAAACTGGGCGTGTACCATCGCAGCCTGCACCAGTGGCGAGTGTGTATCAGCGTTGATATAGCCGAGAAGGTCGTCAATCAAATCCGGCACCTGTTCGGGCGGGGGCGGTACATAGGCAGCGTTACATGGGTTGAAGTTGGAGCCGCCGATCCAGTTCTGTTCCTGCCGGAATACACCTCCAAGGTGAGCCAGCCATGAGCCGGCCATAAGGCGCTCATGAATCATGAGAAGATCATCGCGGGAAAATACTCTTTTCTCGGTTGCGAGGGCTATTGCAGATTCCATCGCGCCGATGTTGCTCAGAATTTCGACGGCGACCTGATCCGCAGCTTCGCCGCCGAGTTCCATTGCGGTTTCGGCTCTGAGAAGTCGTTGCGGTGCAGCGTGGAGCCCTTCAATTTTCGAAGATGCGACTGATTCTGCACGTAACAGAAAGCGGGCGAGGCCTTCAAGGCTCAGATGTGCAGTACCGGTGTCGTTGAGATCACGAATCTCCAGCTCCGCATCAGCAATATCCGCGGCGAGATCTCCGGGGATTTCCAACTGCCATCCCTGCAGTTCATCGGGGATGTACGTTTCATAAAAGCATCCGCCGCGGTCGCGACGACTCGCACCCTCGAATCGTGCTTCCCATCGTTTGCGAAGTGTTGTCGCCACGCCTGTTTCTCCAGCCTCTAAACAACGGTTAGTAACCAACCATAGCTTACAGCAATCCTCAACAATGGTAAAGAAGAGAATTCTGATACCTGAAAACTCATGGCCGGTCCGTCTCAGCCTGGTTTTCAGCGCGGCGGAAAGTCCGTGGCCAGACGACAAAACTGGGGACAAAGATCCCTTTCGGATGGGAAGTGCCTAGAACCCCGCCGGGACTTCGCCCGGCGTGGAAGTTTGAAGACTCCCCCGCCCAAGCGTATTAGGAAAAAGCTGTTTCCAGCGACAGTTTCCAACTCTCAATTTTGTTGAGAGCTACATCGGGAAAGGTGCCTAGAAACTCATCTCCTCGAGTTCTCCGAAGCTTTCCGGAGTGACGAAAATTGCCTCCGCCGCATGGGGAAACTGCTCGTAAGACTCCTGCAGGCCTTTTTCGTGTCTCTTTAAGGGTTTGTCAAAGCTCACCTGGAGAGGCGTGACCCTACCGGCGGTATTCACGACGAAGTCAACTTCCGTTTGACCCCTCCAGTAGAAGATCTCGGTCGTCTTCTTGCGGAACGACCAGCTCTCTACTATTTTCCGAGGCTCTTCTTTCTTCTTTGATGAACATCACGTGCTCAGTCGACTGGACAAACCGACTCTTGTCCAGTCGACCGGGCAGTTTTCCGAGGGAACTCAGTACATTTACCAGGTTGTTTCGGTGAGGGTGGCGCCCGGGTCGCTGATGAGCTGGTTTTGATTCGAACTGTTGGCTTCGGTGACAGTCCGGATGACGAAGTGGTAGGTCGTCCCTGACTCCAGGCCGTCGACGAGGGTTGAGGACGCCGTCTTATCGGTGGTCACGGCCCAGGGATTTCCGATGCCCCACCATTCGTCGTCACCACCTTCAAAACCGTCATGAAAGATCTGATCGGCCGGCGGCGGAGGATCCACGAACACGGCGTAGTATCCTGTGTTGTCCTGGTACTCAATCGGCGTCCAGTCCAGCTCGATGGACGAGGAAGTGGGCGGCGATGCCGCCACATCCTCCGGAGTGACCGTCTGGGTCTGGTGCCAGTACTCATTCAGCGAAGCAAGGAAAGCCTCCACCGTCGAATCAGTCGTCCAGAGGGCGTTGTAATCAAGACTCAAGCTGGTGAGACTTGTGAGATTCGTCAACTCAACCGGAATTTCCCCTCTCAGCTGATTTCCGGAGAGAGCTAATTCGGACAGCTGACTAAAATTACCAAAACTGGATGGTATCGCTCCACAGAGCCGGTTGTCGGCCAGGTGCAGCTCCCGGAAGTATGGCGGGTTGCTCAGTTCCGGGGGTATGGTCCCGACCAGCTGGTTGGAGTCCAGGTAAAGTAAACCAAGGTGGGGGAGGTTGCCCAGTTCCGGTGGTATTTTTCCACTCAGCTGGTTGTCGGACAGGAACAACGCGGACAAGTTTGGGAGTTGACCAAGTTCCGGCGGTATTGTTCCCTCCAACTGATTAGAGGACAGCTCCAGCATATCCAGGTTCTGAAGTGCAGCCAGTTCCGGCGGTATCTCCCCCTCCAGCTGATTGTATGCGAGGACCAGCTCCTGCAGGTTCGAGAGATCACCCAGCTGGGGAGGTATGGACCCTGTCAGCAGGTTGAAATAGAGTTCCAGATCTCGCAGGTTCGAGAGATCACTCAGCTGGGGAGGTATCGACCCTGTCAGCAGGTTGGAAGAGAGGTACAGATCGCGCAGATTCGAAAGCGCAGCCAGCTCCGGAGGAATAGGGCCCTTGAGTTCGTTATTCGACAGATCGATCTCCTCGACGCCGGACAAATTTCCGATCGATCCCGGGATGTCCCCCTGAAGGCCGTTGTCATCCAGAACCAGGTGGGTGACGGTATCCCCGGAACACGAAACGCCGTACCAGGTGCACTCTGTGCCCGGGGCGTTGAAATCGGTATCGGCCACGTTTCTCCAGTTGGTACGATCTGTCCAGTAGGCGCCATTGGTACTGTTATAGAGATCGATCAGGGCCTGTCGCTCGGCAGTCGGAATCGCCCCTTCGGCCGTCAGTGCGCCCAAAGCCAGGATTCCAATGACGATGAGCCGCTTCATTTGTTTCATCTCGATCGCCTCCTTCTCTTCTTTCCAGCTTGATTTCTATCAGAACACTCATGCTGAGTCAAAGATAAATGACTGATTTTACGTATCTTTTATAGTTCTTTGATCCTATTTTGAGATTGGGAGTTCAGTCCATTCTGAAGGCACTGCTTCCGATTCGGTTTCGTGCCCTCTTCGTCCGGTTTCCGGGTATGGACGGATGAGCCACCAGGTGATAGAGACAGGTCGGCGTCACCGTATCGGCAGCGCCTCCTGTCGTTCCCGGCTCCGATCGGTCCGATGTGTGCGGAGGACATCGAGCTATACCGGAATGAAAGCCTGGACCTCCGCCTATGGAAACCAGCGGTCTGATGGTGAAATCCGGAATCAGGGACCCCTCCGGATGGGAAAGCGCTAGACTGGAAGAGTCCCTGAGGATTTTCGGAGAGTCCGGGAGCCTCGTGGTTCCATCTTCCGCGCGATTTCTCTGGGACCAAAATTCGGGAGGTGGCTTGATGAAACAAATCCTGCTCAGTGTCCTGGTGGGTCTTATGTCTCTGTCTTCGATCGGGTTTGCCGGTGACTGGACCGAGACCCTGAAGAAGTACGAATGCCTGGAAGTCAGGAAATTCACGGTGGATCGCGAAGATCTCTCAACGAAGAAGTCGAAGCGGGCCGCAACGATTCCGGATGAAGCCCTGGATCATCTGCAGCAGAAAATCACGGAAGAAATCAGCAGGAAGAAGCTGGTTCCTGAAGTATCCGGGGATGAATGCACCGGGGTAACCCTTGTCTTCGGCGGCAGGGTCACTGATTTCAAGAAGGGCAGTCGATCCGCGCGATTCTGGATCGGGCTGGGCGCCGGACAGCAGAAGTTCGAGGTGCAGTGCTTCCTCAGGGACAAGGCCACCGGCGAGATCCTGCTGACAAAGGAGATCATCGACCGAAAAGTCGGTGGCTGGGCCGGTGGAGACGATGCCAAAGGAGAAAGTGATTTCGCCGAGAAGGTCGCCAAGTTCATCAGGAAGGGAAAGTAGATTCACAGCACCATCAGGAAGCTCAGGCGTGACGCCCTGATCACAGGCCCCACGGGAAGCAATGTCTGCGATCGGACCCTGCTTCTATGTCCGTGATCTTCCTCGGCGCATCATAGCTCAGGTCCTTTCTGCCCCCTGCGGATCTCCGGTTCTCCTGATGAATGACAAGCCCCCTCCCGGCTTGAAGCGAGAGGGGGCTCAGGGAAGAAATGCGGAAGGCTATTTCGCGCCTGCTGAAGAACTCCACCCGGAGAAATTTCCGCTCTCAAAGCCGTCAGAAAAGATCGAGCAGTCGGAGACGATCTCGAAGACGTCAAGGCCGGCATCCAGATCGGCGACGAAGAGCGAGGAGCCGGAGACCACCGCCGCTTCAGACGAGGTCGTACCCGACACGCTCCTGAGGAATTCCGGGTTTGAGGGATCTGAAATATCGACCACGGCGACTCCGGAACTTCCCATCGAGAGATAGGCCGTCGTCCCGTCGAGCACGATGTGTTTGGCGGTTCCGCCGACGCTGACCGAGCCCACGAGGCTCGGACTCGCCGGGGTGCTGATGTCGAGGATGACGAGTCCGTCCGTTCCGGCGGCGAGGTAGAGTTTCGAGCCCGACACCACACCAAAATAGCTGTAGCCTACCGTGTCATAGGATCCGATCTCCGTCGGGGAAGAGGGCGTGGAAACATCAACCAGGATGACTCCGGAATAGCCGGCCATCAGATATGCGTAGTTTCCATCGACGACGACCGATACGGGATTGGCGGAGGGACTCAGGTTGCCGACTGAGGAAATCGACGCCAGGTTTGAGATATCCAGGATCTCAAAGCCGGAACTGTACTTGGCGATATAGGCGTAGCTGCCAGCAACCGCGAGACCGTAACCGGTGATCGGGCTGAAGCTTCCGAGACGAGATTCCCCGTCGGGGTCGCTGACATCGACGACATCGAAGGTCGAGAGACCGGAATCGAGAAGATAGGCCCGGTGCAGAGAGGAATCGACGACCACGCTCTTGATGAAACCGGTCGTCTCCCAGGTTTCACCCGCAGTGCCGGGATTCGCCGGATCGGCGACGTCGAGATTCTGCATACCGACAAAACCATTGGAGAGAAAGAGATTCGTCCCGTCAATCGCCAGTCCCCGTGTCTGCCCGGGGGTGATATAGGCGCCGTCGTTCGAGGGACTGGCCGGTGTCGAAACATCGACCGCCCGGATGCCTCCGGTTGAATGGGCGACATAGAGGGTATTCAGGCGCTTCGCGAGTTTCCTCGAGTAATGCCCGGTGTCGAAGTCTGCGAGATGGGTCGGGGACGCCGGTGTGGAAATATCAACGATGTCGATACCGCCGGAGAATGCGGCAATATACACCGTGTCGCCGTCGACGAGGCTGTCCTTGGCGGTGCAGCCCGTGTAGTGCGAAATCTCGGAAGCCGTCACGGGATCCGTGATATCGATCAGTCGCAGCCCCCCCGTGTAATCGGAAACTAAAAGCGTATTGACCTTTCGAGTCAGTCCCTGCGCATCACTCGTCGAGATCGTCCTTTTCAAGACCGGCGTCGTCAGATCCGAGACATCATAAACCTTGACACCATCATGCCCCAGAGCCACGAAAACATAGGGGGACTTCAGGGCCACATCCAGGGCGTCATCGCTGGTAGCCGTCGTGCTGTAGGCTGAAATTGCCGCCGGGTCATTGACATTGAGGATCACGAGGCCCCCTTCACCGTCGGCAACGAAGAGCTTCGAGGCGACATAGGCCAGACCCTGGGCGCTCCCACCTGTGTCGTAGCTTCCGATCTGGATGGGGTTCTCCCGGTCTGAAATATCGAAGAGGATCACTCCGGCTTCCCCAACCGCAACATAAAGCGTGTCCAGATAAAGTGCCAAATCGCTTACCGGAGCTGGAAGCGCAACTTCATTCGCGTAGCTAGGTTGTGGGTCAGGGGAGATGACACCCACAACCAGGGTGGCGCCATCGCCGAAATAGACCCAGTCCTCAAAAGTGAGGACAGCCGAGGAGGGACCATAGGGCCAGGCGCCCTGTTCCTCCAGGCATTGGGCCTCTGAGAACTGCGGAACCAGAGCCAAAGACAGACATCCGATGAGAACAATACGCCAGATGAGGGAGAGCTTCTTCATGTGACCGACCTTTCTGCTCCCTTGAGAGGGAACTATGAGAATTAGACGTTGATGCGGACTTCCGGGTTGACACGGATCCACGTCGATTCCATGGAATCTTAGGGGATTTTTCAAGAATCCTGAAATCAATCGCCGATCAGCTCATCCGCTCAGCCTCATCGGTCCCAGCAAAGTTCTCCGAAGGCCACGGGAGGAGCGGAAGAGACCGCTACCACTACTGGCGAATCGCCTACGCTTCAGCCCCGGAGTTCGATACCCACTGAACCGGAGCAGGAGCAGGAACCGCATCCGGAGCCGGCCCTGACGCCCGAAACGTGAAACTGAGCAGGGAGAGTCGCGCTCTCAGTGGTCGGAACATCCCAAGACCGCATCGGTTTCGGCCACGACCTCCCTACTCCGGCTCGGGATACCAAAGTTGTGCTCGGCCCATGTATTCCGCTCAAAGAACCACGACCCCACCGGTTCCGGATTCGGCTCCGGTCTTCGGTTCCCGCTCCCGTCGCTGTTCCCGCTCCTGCACCGGTGTGCTGCTCCCGCTCCCGCTTGCGGATTGAAGTCCTCGACTCCAGACTCCCGGGATTGCTGTTGATCCCGCCCGAGGGCGGGAGTAGGGTGAGGGCAGGAGGTTCTATGAGGCTTTACCTCTCCCGCTGGGTCTGCCTGGATGTCGAGTCCAACCTGCATCGCCTGAAGGAGGAAATCTGTAGGGCGGCAATGGACGGCGCCTCGATCGCCGTCCTGCCGGAACTCTTCCTCGGCGGCTATCAGCGGGAGGTGGATCCCGCCATCGCCCGGGAGAGTTTCGCCTCAGCTTCGCGCGCTTTCCCTGAACTCCTCTGCGTCTTCGGTTCCCATTCGGAAGAGGGCGTCAACCGGCTGACGGCCTGGCGAGCCGGTGAGGAGATTGCCCACTACGACAAGGTGCACCTCTTTCATCCCAACCGCGAACACGAGATGTGGTCTCCGGGCCATCGTCTGGCGGCCGTGGAGCTCGGCGGGCTGAGGGTGGGATTTCTGCTGTGCAACGACATCCGCTACCCCGAGGCGGCCCGGGCCCTGCGGATGGATGCGCGCTGTGATCTGCTCATCGTTCCCGCATGGTGGCCGTGGCGTCGGGATCATATCTGGCGGGCCCTCCTGCAGGCCCGGGCCATCGAGAACGCCATGTGGGTCGCCGGGGTTTCGGTATCCGCCTCCGTCTATCCGGGAGAGGAATTCGCCGGCGCCGGAAACTATGTCTTCGACCCCGTCGGCGACCCGGTGCCGACTCTGGACGATCGCAGCTACCGCCTCAACACCGAACACCCGCCCCGGCTGGTGGTCGACCCCCTGGAGCATCCCTCGCCCTCCTGCGAGATGGAGTTTATTGAGACCTGATCTGAGCAATTCTCACCGGCGGCCTGCAGCAACTCCCCGGACTCCCGCTACTTGCGAACAGACGTCGATATACCACCAGTATTCCTGTGTTTTTATAAAAGCACCAGAGCTTTAAGGACTTGGCACATCTCACCTGCCTGTGCGCCTGCCTGTCCGCGGGACGCAGGCAGGTGCCCGCACGCAGACAGGTCCGCCGAAATCACTCAGATGAGGTGAGATGAAATCAGTTGGAGGCTGAATCCCACTCCGAGAAATCTCCGTCTTCAAAATCCCCGCCAAAGATCCCGATGGAAAAAACCACCAGAGTGTCGTTTTCAGACCCGGCATAGAGTGAGGCGCCGTCGTGAGAAGCCCAGAGCGCACAGACCCCGTCCAGCCCGGGGACGCCGTTGCTCGCATCGACACCAACATCAACGACCTCATCGACTTCGGTCAGCATACCCGTGCCCGGATCCGCCTCGTAGGCCTTGATGCTGTCATCTATCTGGAGGGAAACAAAGATCCTCGTTGATTTCGGGTCGGCTGCCATTCCGTAGGCAAAGGAAATGGGGTGCGTTTCGACAAAGCTCAAAGCCCCTGTCGAGGCATCGCGGGCGAGGACCGTCAGGCCGGCACCCGCGGCATAGAGATAGGTTCCCACGCCCGGGAGGATCATGTGCTTGACATAACCCAGGCCGGAAACGCCGGAATCGGAGTTCGAGATCATGCCGACGTAGCTCAAACTGCTGTTCGTCGCGTTCCTGGAAAAGATCGAAATGGCATCATCGGTGGCGGCCCCGACATAAACATATGCGCCATCAGGGGAAATTGCGACGCTCAAGGCACCATCCAGCCCGTCTACCCCGCTGTCGGTGTCGAAATGAGCTTCGACAAAGGTCAGCAGACCGGTCGCGACGTCCCTGGAAAAAACCGCCACCGCATCATCCGAATTCGCAACGGTATAGACACTGGTCCCATCCGGCGCCACACAGACCCCCCGGCCGTCAGCAAGGCCATCAACGCCGTCGACGCCATCCTCCAGGGTCTGGATGAGACTGATGCTGCCATTTGGCGCCCGGTCAAAGACACGGAGGAAGTTTCCGTCCGGCATGTAGAGAAATCGTCCCGGCGGCACCGTTGCCACGTCGAAGCCCGAGGATAGGACGCTCAGATCTTCCACCCAGGTCAGCTCTCCCGTATCGGTGTTTCGGGAAAAGGTGGCGCCATCGCCCCAGATGCCGAAGGCGGTCAGGATGTTCCCCGCCGCATTGACGTCTCCGTCGGAGAAGTAGTCGGCCGAGGTTTCATCCGTATGGGTCTCGACATAGGACAAATAGTCTCCGGCAACTCCGAGTCCGGCCACCGACAGGATGAGAAACAACAACAGAATTTTAGGTTTCAATTCGCCCTTCCTTTCGAGAAACGGCATGATGTTGAAGGGATTCTAGCACGGACGAGTCCCGAGAGCTACTCCCTGTAGGGAGTGATTCCGAGTTCCCAGGTGGGCGCTTCCCACCCCATATCCGAGAACCAGTGTCGACCTTCCCGGAGAAGATCGACCCTTGCAAGGTATCGGCCCGGGCGGGCGGGAAGGTCAAAAACGGCATCCCACTGTAGCTGCGCGTGAGCCACGAGGCTTTTCTGGTCCGGGCGAAAACGTCCACAGTCGATCACGTCGGTATTGCCGGGTTCAAAGAGATCTGCTGCATCGGCGTTGCCCTCATCCAACGGAATCGGCGCCAGACGCAAACCCAGGGAGACACCCCCGGAACTCAGATCCCAGTCCTCTTCACCGAAGTTTGTTACGCGAACCCTCAGGCGTAGCTTCCCTGGAGTTTTAAGTTGATTCGGAGGGGTAGCGGGCAATTCCACCCTCCCCCTGTAAGGCTCCGGACAGTAGTGGACCTTGACCCAGGCCCGAAAGATCTCCCCGGAAGAAGCCCGGTCTTTCGATCGGAGGAAGTTCTCATAATCCAGCAGAACCCGGGCCAGGGGCCGGCCGCCGCGTGAGGCCCGCCGCCGCGCAAAAGTCGGCATCTGCTCCCAGGCCTCCTTGAGGCTTCGGTCCTCGAGCAGGAGCGCCACCGCCGCCGCCAGCCCGGAGCGGTCGACGCCGTTTCGGCAGTGGATCAGCATGGGGCGAGGGGCGGTATCCAGAATCTCGACGACGCGGAGGAGTTTCGGACGAGGTGTCCAGTCCTCCAGGGGGATCGCGCAGGCAAAGTACTCGGCGCCGGCCCGTCGGCAGGCGGATTCTTCCTCCGCAAAGCGCCGACGGTCCTCCGAGCGGAGGTTGAGGACCGAACGCAGGCCTTTCGCCCGAATCAGGCTGAGAAGCTGATCGGGGCTCGGCTGGGCGGAAATCTCGATCCCGCCCGGAGTGATTTCCCGGGTACTCAGGCCGCGGTGACAGGCCGGAAGACAGAGGCTGAGGAGCAGCAGGCAGAATCCCGCGACCCGTCGAGGAAGGGAAGGCCCCGGTCTCACCGGTGGTAGCGGCCCATCAGGCGACCGGTGGCCAGGACGTGGCCCTCGATGGCCCTTCGGAGTCCCTCGGCCCCCGTCGAAGGGGGAAGATCGAGGCGGGTATCCAGGGCGAAGATTTCGAGAAAATAGCGATGCGTCCCGCTCGGCGGCGAGGGTCCGCCGTAGCCCCGACGGCCCCAGCTGTTCGTGCCTTCGACAGCGCCAGACGGGAGCGGGCGTTCCGGAATCTCCTTGAGATCGCCGGGCAGATTCCAGGCCACCCAGTGGACCCAGGTGCCCATCGGTGCGTCGGGATCATCCAGGATCAGGGCGAGGCTTTGAGCGCCCTCCGGGACTCGGCTCAGACGATAGGAAGGATGAAGATCCTCGCCGTCCGCCGTGAAGCGTGCGGGGATCATCTCGCCTTCCGAGTAGGCTGGACTTGTGACGGAAATGCTCGACATCTCAGGACCTCCTTCCGGCGCCGCTGCGCAGGCCGCCAGTGCCGGAATTGCGAAACACAGCACAATCCATATCGATCTCATGATCGAACTCCTTATTCCGGAATTGCCGGGATCTTCAGCAGAAGGGTCCTGCGCCGGGCTTCCGGGGGGATCTCGGATTCGGCGCGTCTGGTCATGGCGTTATCACTGACGATCCACAGGGCGCCGTCGGCTCCGAGAGCCATACCCTCGATATTGCTGTGCCAGCCCTCCGCCTCCGCCCGATTGATCACCTCGTCCAGGTCGAGCAGCAGGGTTGACCGCCCGGATTCAACATCGACGGAAATCAGCTCATAGCGGGGACCCGGGAAACGAGTTTTCAGAGCAAGGAGATGCCCACGGAAGTACTCCAGGGCGCTGAGTCGCCAGTTGCAGTCTTCCAGGGGAAGGATGAGGGGTTGTTCGGATGGGAGGAGCTGATCCCGATCCCACCGGAGGCGGAAAATCGTCGAAACACACTCCCCTGGAGCAAGCCGGCTTCGCTCCAGCAGCAGAAAAACACGACCAGATCCATCATTGGTCGCGGCGATCCCTTCGATCCCGTCCTTGCCGCCCCTAATTCCCAGGGGGCCGAGATCGATTGGACGGGGAGGATTCTTCCCATCGATGACGAAGATCTCGCCATGGGCCTCGTCGCTGATCAGGAGACCGTGTTCCCGATTCACCGTGATGCCCTCGAGCTCGGAAAAGCGGGGCAGGTTGATCTTTTCAGTCGAAAGCTCAAGAGTGCGGGGATTCAGACGCAGAAGATGGTCGTATTTTTCAGAAGCGATGACGAAGCCGGAGCCATCCGCGGCCATCCCCGAGGCCTCGATGGCCCGATCCTGCTCGAAACCCGGATCATCAGCCTTCCACTGAAGGAAATTCGCCTGTGAGAGATCCCACTGCGGCAGGCTCCTCTGTTGAGGCCCCATGCTTCGGCAGGCCGCGACCGAGATGAGCATCAGGCTCAGCAGGAGGGTGTATCTTCTTTTCATTGGTGCTCCGGAAAGCGGGAAGCCAGGCCGGAAGCCGTGGCCGGGCAGACGCCGCGATCGGTGATGATGGCCGTGACCAGACGTGCGGGCGTGACGTCGAAGGCCGGGTTGGCGGCGGGGACTCCTTCAGGGCTTATCCGAACGGTCTCGATCTCGCCAGAGCTCGTCAGGCCCCGTACCAGACTCACTTCGCTCCCATCCCGCTCCTCGATGGGAATCTCCTTGAGTCCGTCCTCCATCGACCAGTCGATCGAAGAATGGGGCGCCACGACATAAAAGGGGACGCCGCAGTCCCGCGCGGCCAGCGCCTTGAGATAGGTGCCGATCTTGTTGGCGACATCGCCACGCCGGGTCGTCCGGTCGGTGCCGACCAGGCAGAGATCGACCTGGCCCCGCTGCATCAGATGGCCCCCGGCATTGTCGGCGATCAGGGTGCAGGGAACACCGTGGGCCTTCAGTTCCCAGGCGGTCAGGGAGGCGCCCTGGTTTCGTGGACGGGTCTCATCAACCCAGACCTCGACCTCGACTCCTTCGTCGAAGGCCCGGTAGACCGGCGCCAG
>JANTFG010000049.1 GCA_024763555.1 Thermoanaerobaculales bacterium | reverse complement strand
AAGCGAGAGGGCCTGTGGAATTGCCGGGTCTGCCGGGGGCTATGGACGCCTATGGGAAATCCATCAGTGAGTTCGCTTCGCTCCTCCTGCCGGATTTCCCACAGTCGCCCACAACCCCCTGGAAAACGCTGCGCGGAGGGCCGCTCCGCGTTTTCCTCAGCCCCTTGGAAAACCGGCCCAAATCTCTTCTGAAACTTCAAAGCTGGAGGGCGCCGGTTTTCCACAATTCCACAGCCCCGACGACGACTATCAAAAATACCAATAAAAAAACCGAAAAAAAACTTGATTCCTTATCGAGGCTCCTGCTCCTGCTCCTGCTCCTGCTCCTGCTCCTGCTCCGGATTCGGCTCCCGATGTACGGATCCCGCTCCTCTATTCCCTCTCTTCAATCGCGGGAACGCTGATGGCGTCTCCGGAAATCTCATCGACGATGGAAAGGAGGGCGAGATACCGGCTGTCGGGATCGGCAGGAGAGATCTCCAGCCTGGAGTCTTCCCGGCCGGGAATGCCCATCAAGTCGAGGAGATCGTTAATCTGCAGAGAGTTCCAGGCGGGGATCGTTACATTGAGAGCCGGTGCGAGAGGAAGGTCATGCGGGTCCCTGAGCTCGAGCTGAAGTGAGAGCCCGCTTCCCGTCAGATCCGTCAGAAGGAGGTTGGAATGTCTGGAAGAGGAGTCCTCGACCTTGATGATGGTCGAGGGGCCCTGAAGTCCCGTTGAGGCGGCGGGAATGGCCTGGCCGTAGCTGCCTCTCTCGGTCTGGTCATAGATTCGAGAGGAGAGAATGAGTTTCGGCGTGGGCTGCTGTTCGGTGAGAATGCGCAGTGGACCGGAGCCGGCCATTCTGTTGAAGACCTCAAGAACAGGATCACTGAGAATCATCAGGCGTCGAGCCCCGATCTTGAGAGTTTCGCGGAGTACCTCTGCTTCGGAGCCGGGACGGAACTCCAGCTGGAGATCGATCTCTTGATTGCCGGGATTGAGGATCCGAAGCTCCGAACGCCAGAGGCTCTGAGCCCGGCCTTTGTTTCGTGCAATGACGGGGAGGGTCCATGAGGATGATTCAATGGCACTTTCGGCGGGAATGAAAGTTGCGTCTCCAGTGCCTTCGTCGACGACTGAAGCCCAGGCCTGGATCCCTCCATCGCTCTCGACGATGCCCCAGGCGTCCTCGATTCCGGGAGCGAAATGTTCGAGAATCCGATCGAGGCGTACAAGTTCATAGGCCCCGAGCTGAAAGTTGATGGGTTCTCCGATGCTTGTTCCATCGGTGTTGTAGAGCTGGAGACTCCCACTGCAGCCGAGACCACTCAGCTCGGAAATCCCGACATTTGTCCTGAAACTGGGGCCTCCCGCCAGATAGCCGAGGTATTGTTTGGTGGAGCTGTATTCATCGGTGGGCATGATGTACTGTCCATAGCGCCCTTCCTTCCGATCTTCAGTCGAGATGGTCACGCTGCTGAAGAGAGCCTGGCCGGAGGTCCTGAGAACGAGTTCCCCGCTGCCGCTGTTGAGGTCGAAGAGATTCAGGAGGAGATCATCAATTCTCAGGAGCCTCCTTCCGGGAAGGAGAAGGACCTTTTGGAGGATCTCCGAGTGTTCTCTGCCGGCGCCGGGGATGAAATAAACCTGAAGCTCGGCTGGAACATAGGAGGAGGGGTTGAAAAGGAGAATATCGCTTGTCCAGTGGGTTCCGCCGGCGCCGGGACCCCGTGCAACGATGGGAGTGAGTTGGGACCAGGACTCCGGATTCTCATTGAGCGGTATCGGGTCGCTGAAATGGAGTGCCCAGGACTCAAGTGAGGAGGAAGGCACCCACTGATCGTCCTCGATCAGGAGTTCCCAGAGTCCGCGGCGCTCCCTGCCGGAAAAAGGGTTGAGGCTCTCGTGGCTCTGTCGATCTACAGGATAGTAGGCGCGGAGATCTCTCGCGAGATCCGCGGGATGATCCTCGACGCGGATCGTGGTGCCGTCAGGTCCTCGAAGAGATATCTTCAGTGAGGATGGATGCGGGTGTCGGAGGTGAAGGAGTAGTCTGAGTTCACCGATCTCACCCGCGTCTTCAACCTGGATCTCGCTGTGAAAACTACCGTCTGGAGATGGCTTCAGCTCCCGTCGACCCTCCTTGTTGAGGGCTGTTCGAGTTGAGAGAGCCTCAAGGGCGTTCAGCATCGGTGTGGAGCGGTTGTTTTTCGGGTCGGTTCTCAGGAGCCCCGACGCCTTGAGGCGGAGGCGCAGGTTCTCTGGTGTAATGGAGGGGAAGGCCCGGTAGAGTACGGCGGCTGCACCGCTGACGTAGGGGGCGGCGCCGGAAGTGCCACCGAAGGAGGTCGTCTGGCCCCCGGCCTGAGCGGCGAGGAGATATTCTGAAGGCGCCAGCAGGTCCAGCTCGGGACCCGAATTGGCATAGCAGGTCGGTTCCGTCGCCTTCTTGAAGGCGTCGTCACAACTTTGGCTGCAATCGCCGTTGAGGCAGAAGAAGGAGCCCGAGAGGCCTGCCTGACTATCCCAGACCGAGCCGACGGAAATGACGTCCCGCAGGCAGGCGGGTGCTGCGATCCCATCGGCGTATCCGTTGTTCCCAGCGCTGGCGATGACGGCGATTCCGTTGGCCGTCGCCAGATGAACCGTCGCCGACATGGCGGGATTTTCGTCGTCGCATGTCCCTGAGTAATGGCCGGCGCCTCCCGAAAGGTTGATTGCGACCAGCCTGTAGTCTGCCCCCTGGGCATGAGACAGTGCATCTTCGACGGCCTCGATCACTGCGGATTCCCGAAGGGAGTCACAGGCGTTGTCTGAGGCCGCTTTATAGGCCAGAATCTTTGCTCCCGGCGCCATGCCTCCGGCAAAATAGCTGTTGGGACTCCACTGATAGGAGACGCCCGCGGCGATTGAGGCGACCGCCGTTCCATGGCCGGAGCAGTCCTGGGGATCCTCATCGCCATCAGCGGTGTCGAGACCTCTCACGATTTTTGAATTGGGAATGGGCGCCCCCCCGAGGGCGGGGTGGAAGGGGTCGACTCCGGTATCAATGATCGCGATTGCCGCTCCTGTTCCCTTGAATCCGAATTCGTGGAGAATCGTTCCTCCACACAGCTCGATGCCCTCCTCGGTGTGAAGTGTCCAGCTCTCATCCGCTTCGATCCTCGTGAGATCCGGATCATCGAGGAGGGTCCGAAGGGCCTCGGAATCGATTGCCGCAGCAATAGCCGGCTGGAGCTGAAAGGCTTTGATATTGAAAACGTGTCCGGTCCGGCGGAGCCTTCGAGTTCTGAACTCCATTTTCGGACGGAGCCTTGAGCTGATTTCCAGGGGATCGATGAGGTTTTCGTCCACATTGTCTTTGAAATGCAGAATGACAGGGATCGGAGTCGGCGAGGAGAGGATCTTCTCCTGGAGTGCGGGTTTGAGTATCTCAGGCTTTTGAGGGAGTTGTGTCGGAGAGGCTGAGAGAATGGCACAGCTGAAGAGAGAACACAGAAGTGCCTCACCGAGTTTCCCGCTGAGTCCCGTTGATAAGGTCAAATTTCCTGGATCTCCCTCAAAATCCGGAATCTATACACCCTCGTCCGAATCATAAGAAACTGATTCCTCCGGCACTGAAGGTGCAAGCTTCAATATATGTCATCAGCTTTTGAGCTGCAAGTGACGAGGATCACGAATCCTCGCCCGAGGTGTTTCAGCTTCTCCGAACCGCTCCGCGAATTCCTCGTCGGATAAGCCTTCCGGCGCCGGCCGGGCCGAACATTTCCTGCCCATCCGGAGTTCTGCGGTAGACACATGCACCCCGCAGGTAGGTCTCTCGGACCCGTCCGGTCAGGCGTCGGCCTTCAAGGGGGGTGATGGGATGGAGGCCGTGGAGTCGACTCTGGTCGACCTTCCAGGTTTCCGCGTCATCGAAGACGACGAAATCTGCATCCTTTCCGGGCTGAAGACTACCCTTGAAGGCATCAATTCCGAGAAAGACCGCGGCGCGCTTTGAGAGAGCCTCGATCATTCTCTGGAGACTGATTCTGCCCGTGCAGACGCCCTCCGAATAGAGGTAGGGGAGCATCAGCTGGATGCCGGGAAATCCGCATCGATCGGTCCAGATTGATCCGCTCTCCTTGTCGGCCGGAAGGTTGAGCGCATGGTGCTGGGAAGCAACGAAATCGATTGAGTCCTCTCTGAGGCCGAGCCAGAGCCGGTTGAGATCTTTCCGTGACTTCAGCGCGGGTGAAAGCTTGAGTATCGAGCCCATTGCCTCGAATTCATCCCGGCTAAACTCGAGATAGGGCCAGGCCGTGCCCGCTGTAATCGGAAGACCTTCCTGTTTTCCTTCAAGGATGATGTCGAGGGCGTCAGCGGAACCGACGCTGAGAAAGTGAAGTCGAACACTGATACTTCGACAGATTTCCCGGGCTGCGGCAGCTGCAGCGGACTCCGTCTCCTCGGGATGGGCCTCCGACCAGCCCTTCGGGCCATTATCGCCGATTCGACGGCGGGCCTCACTGATGCGTGAAATATCTTCCGAAGTCTGGGCATGGAGTCCGACGGGGATTCCGATGCGCCAGGCTTCCTTGAGGGTTCCGACCAGTTGTTCGAAGCTGAGGCCGCGGTAGTCCGCCAACTGGGAGTGCATGCTGAGGTGAAGGGCCGCCATGCCGATATCCGCCATGGCTCTCAATCGGTCCCTCCAGTCCTTGTCATCCCAGGCGTTTGCCGGAATTCCTGCCCAGAGCAAGAAGTCGACATGCGACTTTCGAGAAACCAGAGCGGCCTTTTCTTCGAAGATCTCCGGTCGCGTGACGGGGGGTTGGGAACTTGCAGGGAGGTCCGCGACGGTTGTTACTCCACCCGCGGCGGCGGCCGCACTTTCAGCGCAGAAATCACCTCGAAGAGGGTATCCCGGATCAGAGAATGAAACCTCGGGGTCAATCACTCCCGGCAGGACGAGAGCATTTCCGAGGTCGACCCAGTGCTCCTCGCCCTGTGCGGTCAGATTGCCCGCAGGGCTGATCTCGACGAAGCGACCATTTTCGATCAGTATTTCCGCCCGGGGTGTATCGTTGCCCGATCCCGGGATCCGCAGGTTGATGAATCGTGTCCGCATCATACCCCCAGATTGATTCTACATCGGCCCGGGAGTCGAGTCACCCAAGGCGGAAGCTCGCGGCGGGGACGAGAGTAAGATCTGGTACAGAGCGGTTTGAGGATTTCGATGCGCGTCGGTTTGTGCTTCGCCTCCCGGGTCGGACCCGGCTTCCGGTTCCGGCAGCGGCTCCAGCTCCGGTGACGGTTCGGGATACCCGCCTCCGCCCGCCGTTCCGGCTAGCGATGCTGCCCCCCTGGCCCTCGACCCGCGGCACCGTCGGAAAAATGTGGATGGAAACGGTTGTCGTTAACGGGAAGACCGCTATTTTCCGGAAGAGCCGTTTCGGATACCGACGATCTCGGCCGCAATCGAGATGGCGATTTCCTCGGGCGTGTGGGAGCGGATCGGCAGGCCGATGGGCGCATGGATTTTCTCAAGAAGCCCTGAATTCAACCCCTTCCCCTGCAGGTGTCGATAGAGCTGTGCAACCTTGGCGGCACTTCCCATGAGCCCCAGGTAGCGAAGGTCGAGGTTGAGAATTTCCTGGAGCACTCTCTCGTCGTCGCGGTGGCCGTGGGTCATGATGACAGCCCAGGAGTGCGGACCCTCGGGAATCTTCCGGGATAGCCCGGCCCAGTCATCGAGCCTGGTTGTCCGGGCCCACTGATTTTCCGCCATTGTCGGGAGATCCGCCCTGGTATCGAAGACCTTGATGCGGAAGGGTAGGGTCGCCATGATTCGGCTCAGGGCCAGGGAGACGTGTCCTCCCCCCGCAATAAACAGCTCATCCGGTCTCCCGAAGGAGATACGGGCGAGCCAGTCTTGACCCTTTTCCCTGACACCCAGGGAGCGCTCGTCAAAAGGCTGGATACCGAGGCCCTCGGGGCGGAATTCGAGGACCCCGGGTTCACCTGTTTCGCTCATCATGACGAGGCGCCTGATGACCGGGATGTCTTTTCTGCTGAGAGGGAGTCCGACCATGACTTGGAGGCCGGAGCAGATCGAGTCTGTCGACACGCCGTCGTGCGAGAACTCTGCGAGGTGGGCTGTTTCGAGCTGACGCGCCATGGAGATCCAGCGGTGTTCGACCAGGCCGCCCCCGACGGTCCCCGCGACGCCGGTCGGGCTCACGACCATCATGGCGCCGGCCTTGCCGGGAACGGAGCCATGATGCTCGACGACGGCGACAAGCGTTGTCTTGAGCTTCGATTCCAGTGATTCCAGAGCCAGTTTCCACAGCATGCTTAGATTCCTCCGGCGTCGGTTTTTTTCCGGGTATCGTGGTCCCGACCGGGACCTTGAGATCGGCCGGGCCGGTTTCTGAATTCTCTCCGGACGGCCTGGCGGAGATCCTGATCCGGAATCAGCTTCAAGAGCGTCGGGTTGAGGCGGCATGCCCTCCCGAGATGGTAGAGAGCCTCCGTGATGCGATTCTGGGCTGCCAGGGACAGACCGAGGCCCATCTCGGCCTCTTCATGGGGGAAGAGGGAAAAGGCCTTTCGGAATGCGGCCTCCGCCTCGCGTGCCGAGCCCCTGGCATACCTGGTCCTGCCCACGATTCGCCAGAGCCAGTGACGCTCATGTGGATGTTCCAGCATCTGGACCGCCGTCTGTTTTTCCAGGGCTTCTGAGACCTTCCTGAGTTCGGGTCGCGGCATCTCGTGGAGGTGATCGAGAGCCCCCTCGGCGGCGCCCCTCCAGCGCTCGAGCGACAGTCGACTGATATTGGCGCCTGTCAGGAATACGGACGCTGCAAGCAGGATGACGGCTGCCAGGATGGCCGGGAACGGCTTGCGCGGCTGTACCTCGTGTACAGGGACATCCTGAAGAACCTCCGCGAGGATCAGCATGATCGGAAGAAGTCCCAGAGTAATATGCGTGGGATAGTGCAGGAGGAGGAAGGGCAGGGCGACGATCGCGCCGGGCAGCAGGAGCAGATCCCTCTGCTTCGTCGTCCGGAGCAGGGCCCAGAGGAAGACGATGATCCAGATTGTTCCGATCAGACCGAGTTCGGCCTGCATCTGCAGGATATCGTTGTGAGCCCATTCGAAGTGGGTGGCCATCTCGCCCCGTCCCCCGGCCTCATGATGTGCTTTCAGAAAGGAGAGGCGGGCGGGATAGAATTCCCGGGAGAACTGGCCTGCCCCAATTCCGTTGATTGGAGCGTTGCGGACCATCATTTCCGCGGCGCTCCAGCCGTCTTCGCGTCCGGAGAGAAGGGCGTACCAGTTTCCTTTCTCAAGATGATCGACCTGGTGTCGAAGCCTCTGTCCGACCGGGGAGAGCATCAGGATGGTGAGGGCGGAAAGACCCAGAAGACCGACCCCGATCATGGTTCTCCGCGAGGAATTCCGAAGGAGGTACCAGGCGCCGAGGAGAAGCACTGCCAGAAGTGCGGTCAGATTCTGGCTTGACAGGGCGCCCAGGAGAAGGATTATTGTCGGTACCCAGAGCATGATGCTGCGGGGCTTTCTGAAAAGATCTCTTGCCAGAAATGGAACGAGGAGCAGCGCACCGATGGCGTAGTCCGCCGGATTACCGGCGAGGCCCGCGAGTCCGAGCCGATTTGTCGATGTGTAGGCCGCCAGGCGGAAAGTCTCGATGTGTGCAGCCTGGGCCAGCAGAACGAGTCCGGAAAGGCATGCGCCCGCAATCGTCCACTTCAGGATCAAGCGGCGATCCCCATCCGCGGCAGTGGAAAGTGCCAGGGTTCCGAAAACCCAGATGGCCGTTGTTCCCGCCGTTCGAAGACTGAAGATCGGTGTCTGGGCCCACAGCGAGGACGCAGCCTGGAGTACCGGAAGTGCGAGGAGTACAGCTCCCGGCTGACCCAGGTGAATGCGGAAGCGTCCGCGTACCGCGGCGGAGAATACGGCCAGAGAGCAGAGGATGGCGATGCTGGATGTGGCAAGCAGCATCTTGGGTGTGCGGAATGGGCTGAAGGCTTCCTGGACAAAGATAATCTCGACGAGAAAGGCCAGGAGAGCGGCGAGGCGGATGAGCCAGGATCGTGCAGGAGGAGTCGGAGCGGACTTTCGACGTGTCATGTCGCTATCCTAGCCCAATCCATGGCATAGGGCCATTCCGGAGAGAATTTGCCGGCCCGACCCGCCTTCCCTACCTGTTTTCGTCGGATGAGATCATGGTGAGAATCGCGTTTTAGGGTAGAATCCCCGGATGCGTGATTCATGGACTCCCCGCAGCTGGCGTGCCTTCAGAGCCGAACAGCAGCCGAGATATGACGATCCGGGGGAACTTGAGAAAGCTCTTGGGAAACTGGCCTCCCTTCCGCCCCTGGTGACCTCCTGGGAAATCGAGAGACTGAAATCCCAGTTGGCCGAGGCGGCTTGGGGGAAGCGTTTTCTTCTCCAGGGAGGCGCCTGCGCTGAGAGTTTCGAGGGTTGCCGGGCTGATGTCATCACCAATAAACTGAAGATCCTTCTGCAGATGTCCCTGGTACTGACCTATGGTCTCAAGCGGCAGATTATTCGGGTGGGGCGCTTCGCCGGGCAGTATGCGAAGCCGCGTTCCTCCGATACGGAGACTCGGGATGGTGTGACACTGCCCTCCTACCGGGGCGAATTGGTCAACGGGATCGCCTTTGATCAGAAATCCCGTCGCCCGGACCCCTGGCGCCTGCTTCGCGGCTACGAGCATTCCGCCTTGACCCTGAACTTCATTCGTGCCCTGGTCGAGGGGGGATTTGCCGACCTTCATCATCCGGAGTACTGGGATCTCGACTTCGTCGCCCACGCCACCCGTGCGCGCGAGTATCAGCAGATGGTCGAGAAGATCTCGGATTCGCTGAATTTCATGGAGACCCTGGCGGGGATCCAGGCCGGCCAGATTTCCCGGGTTGATTTCTTCTGTTCCCACGAGGCGCTGGTCCTGCCCTATGAGGAGGCGCAGACCCGGCAGGTGCCCCACAAGGAGGGTTATTTCAATCTGTCGACCCATTTTCCCTGGATCGGTATGCGAACGGCGGATCCGGGCGGCGCCCACGTCCAGTACTGTCGGGGCATCCGCAATCCCTTAGGCATCAAGATCGGGCCTCAGATGACCCGTGACTGGCTGATGGATCTCATGGAGCAGCTCAATCCGGAGCGCGAAGAGGGAAGGATTACCCTGATCCACCGCATGGGGCACCTGAAGGTCGAAAAACTGCTGCCGCCCCTGGTGGAGGCCGTCATCGATTCCGGGCACCCGGTTCTCTGGAGCTGTGACCCGATGCACGGCAATACCGAGACGACCTCGACGGGAGTCAAGACGCGGCGCTTCGAAAATATTCTCTCGGAACTCGAGATGAGTTTCAGGATCCACCATGAGATGGGGTCCTTCCTCGGGGGGGTTCACTTCGAACTCTCCGGAGACAACGTCACGGAGTGCATCGGGGGCGCCCGGGGGCTGAAAGAAGTCGATCTCGAGCGGGCTTACGAGAGCCTCGTCGACCCCCGGCTCAACTACGAGCAGTCCCTGGAGATGGCTCTCAATATCGCCCGTTCCCTCTCGCTGATCAACGGCGGCGGCTGAGCATCAGCGCAGCATTACCAGCATTCGGATCAGACCTTCGCCTGATTCCAGGTTTTCCATGGCCTTGCCGATGATGGTACCCGGAACAACTCTGCGAGCCCGCATGGCCGTGCCCGGGATGGCTGAGGCGCAGAGCATGTCTCCTGGGCGGATGGGCCCGTTTGTTGCGCTTGCCTTGACGGGGACGATGCCGATGACGGCAAGAGGAATCTTCTCCGAGGGATCGAGGGCCCTGTAGAGATCCGACTGGACTCCGGGCTTCGTTGACACGACTCCGACGACCGAGGCCTGGTGCGCCTGGAATGATCGGATGAGCTTTCCGTCGGCGGCCAGGGCCACGACGTCGCCGGGTTCCAGGTCGTCCTGGCGCGCCGGGACCATCTCGGCGAAGTCGGCGCCGCCGGGGTTGAAAGTTCCGTCAGCATAGACGTTGCCGCTGTGATCAACGCGCCAGCGTAGACCGACCGTGTGGTCGTGGATTTCTGCAAGATTGCCCGTTCCAGCGCCTTTCACAATCAGGGCAGTTCCAGTTTCACTCCACGCGTAGACACCAACACCTCCACCCTGATTCCAACCGGTTACACCGTCTGCGTGATCGTTCATGGCCAGGCCATAGACTCCGGATCTCCAGTTCCAGTCTCCAAGGGTTATTCCAAAGACCCCGTGGCCGTGATTGTTATAGCCATAGACGCCGTAGCCGTCCTCGGAGTCCGACCATCCCCAGACACCGTAATTTGTGCCGGTTGAACTTGTTGCAGCTCCGCTGATTCCGGTGTAGGGAGCCTCACCACGAACACCAACTCCGGAGGAACTGTGACTCTTGCCGAAAACGCCGTAGTTCAGGCCGGTTGAGGAAGTGTCCTCGCCGAATACTCCCTTACCTGTGCTTGAGAGGCTTCCACCGTACACCCCGATGGCGTCGCCTGACGTTGCCGAGTTGCCGCCCGAGACTCCGATGCCGTCGGGGCTCTGTGCAAGCCCCTTGATGCCGAACGCGCTTCCGGTTTGCGAGAGAGCGAAGCCCTTTACACCGATACCGCTCGAGGAGAGCGAATCGCCCATGACTCCAATAGCTTCTCCGGTCGCTGACCTGTTTTCCCCAAAAACGCCCCATCCGCTCGGGCTCGTCGCGTTTCCAGATACACCCTTGGTATAACCGGAATTTGCGTTCGCATTCCCCTGCACTCCAGCACAATTATTGCTCTGACATGTTCCCATAACACCGGGCATGCCCGCGCTGGAAGTCCCCGAAACGCCGGCGCCGCCACCCGTGTTGATCCCTTCAATTGCCGGGAAAAGACCTGGGCCGCTGCTGGCAACCTGGAAGCTGACGGCATCAACCGAACTGGAACCTGAATAGGGCAGGCTGAGGCTGTCCTGTTTCCAGTAGGCCTGGTTGGTGCAGTCCCACGCGAGAACCTCACCAAAGGCAGCACCCTCGCCGTTGATCATCGAAGGTGTGACTCCATGCTCGGCGATGCCCAGGCTCAGATCGCCGGAGTCTCCGCCTCCTTCAAG
This sequence comes from Thermoanaerobaculales bacterium, assembly GCA_024763555.1. Lineage (GTDB taxonomy): Bacteria > Acidobacteriota > Thermoanaerobaculia > Thermoanaerobaculales > Sulfomarinibacteraceae > JANTFG01. Next base: position 7,019 of record JANTFG010000049.1, on the reverse strand, counting down.
ACCGGCTCCTGCGGTCACGGAGGTGATATCGCCCGTTCCGGCCGGTGTCTGCCATTTCAGGTTTGCACCATCCCAGCTGAGGGTCTGGCCGGAAGCCGGGCTGTTGGAGGTGCCGAGCTTTGAAGCCGTTACCGCACCGTCCTTGATCTTCGTGGTCTTGACGGCATTTTCAGAAATCTTCGGCCCGGTGATTCCGCCGTCGGCAACGCCGAGTGTCACATCCCCGGAATCTCCGCCGCCCTCGAGGCCGTCGCCGGCCCGGACAGCCGTGATGTCCCCATCACCGGCACTCTTTTCATAGAGCATTTCAAAGGTCGAAGGATCCTGGGAGGTGTTAGCGATGCCGGAGCCAAAGGCCAGGACTCTGCCGTGGCCCGAAAGGACCGAGATGTGAAGCCGACCGTTATCAGTCGGGGTCTGTCCGGCACCGAGGTCCCTGATATTGAACTGACGGGCCTCAAAACCCTGGAGGACGAGCTGGCCGGAACCCAGGGCCTTGCCGCGCTGATCGAGAAGCTCGATGGAGACTGTTGCCGACTGACCGGAGACTTCGACGAAACCGATGTTGTAGCGGAAAGCCTCATCGTCGGCCTGGTCCACGCCGAGGATCTCGGTGCTTTGGCCGGTGGAGAGTGCGAGATCTACCGGGATTCCACCGAAGAACTGGCCCTGGGTGTCGGAGAGATCGATGCCTTCCTCGTTATAGATCCGGGAGTTGACCACGATCTCCTGATCCGAAGTGATCCTCAGCGCCCCGTAGCCCTCGATACCGAAGAGGGTCCAGGTCGCATCCTCGATCTTTCGCGTCTCACCGGGATCCAGGTCGAGGTTTTCTGCTGTGGGAGTGGGATTCGCCTGATTTCTCAGGAGGAGTGCGATGCTGCAGTGGGCATCCTGATCCGAGGTGTTGTGGATCCATAGCGTTGTCCGCCAGAGCGAGGTCCCGACACCCTGTCCGTGGCCGACCGAGGGCAGGTAGACCTCGGTTCCGGAAAAGGAGGCGAAGACCATTGTTCCTGCAGAAGCGATGATGAGAAGAGCAAACAGGCATCTCGTGAAACGACGCATTACTGAGTCTCCCTTCGGTATTTCAAAATGATGAACTCTCCAGTCTCAATATAGGCTCCGAGACCTTACTGTCAAGGCAGGGCTGAGCTTATTGTTCCGGGTACGGGGTTTTCAGCCTCAGTTGGATCAACTGCTTCGGAAATAGCTTGACTCCAGGAAAATCGCTGTTCCGTAAAGCGCGAAAGTAGTCTGGACTTTCAGAAAGCGTCGAGGCGCATGGCCTGAGCCACCTTGGATTGATTCAGCGCTCCTTGAGGGTCTTGAGAAAGCGGAGGGCAGCGCAATGACCTTTTTCCAAGAGTTTGACTTTTCTGGAGACGGATCTACAATCAATATGGCAGGCTTAGCTTGTTAGGAATTTTGTGCATTAAGTTGAGAATTTGATTTGTCAGAGTTGTTTTTTTGGCGACTCAAAGCCTATTCGGCAGATCAGGGGATTTGGAGGTTGATATGATTCTTCGATCTCGGCGCGTTTCATTCTCGTTCATCTGTTCTCGTCTTGGCCTGGTGGGGGCTGTTCTTTTTCCGGCCCTGGCCCTGGCCCATCCATTGAGTCTTGAGGAGAGGATTGTCTATCAGGCTCGGATTGAGAGGGTCTATGCCGATCAGGAGAATTCGGCCCGGGACTCTTCCAAGGATGAGAGGGCCGCAACACTGTCCGGAGAAGAACTCCGCGCGAAGGTCGAGAAACAGCTCAAGCTGGTCGGAGCCCTCAAGCAGGTCTGGGGGCGGAAGATCAGCGAGGCGGATCTTCAGCGGGAGTACGAGAGAATCCTGCGGCACTCGAACAATCCAGCGCAGCTCAAGAGGATTTTTCACGCCCTTGACGATGATCCAGACGTCATTGCGCGCTGTCTGATCCAGCCGATTCTCCTTCGCCGGCAGGTCTCTCAGAGCTACTGGTGGGATCCCGAGATCCACTCGGAGACCAGGAGAAGGGCCGAGGAGGAGTTGGCCTCGCAGGACGGCTTGGGCCGGCTTCATCTGTTCTCGGGCCAAGGTACGCTCACCGAGTACCGGCTCGATAACGGCGAGCACGCACCCCGTGTCGACTTCGAGGACGGAGTTCAGATCCGGTATTTGGATCAGACGGCATGGGAGGCCATGCTGGCGGGCCTTGAACACCGGTGGGGGATATCCGATACGGGGGAGCCGGACTCTCAGGTTGTGCCCCTGCTCCAGTACAGTCCACTTGAGGAGCAGAAGGAATATTTCTGGGCCTCCGTGATCCTCGAGCGCGATGCTACACATGTGAAAATGGCCAACTCCACCTGGTGGAAAGAGACTTTCTCCGACTGGTGGCAAGAGCACTCGGCGGACTTCTCGATCGACGCTCCCACCATCCGGCGCCCGATCGAACTGCAGCGGCCGAAAGCCTTGGTTCAGCAGCAGTCGGTGAAGGCGGACCGGGCGTTGTCTTCAACGTGGTACTCCCTGGCCGCCGGCGATTCGAATACGCCGTCGGCCCGGGAAGGGCACACCGTCGTTTGGACGGGATCGCAGATGATTATCTGGGGCGGGACGAATGGTACTCAGTACTTCAAGAGTGGAGGGATCTACGATCCAGCGACCGACAGCTGGAGTCCGACATCCGAGGGGACGAACTGCCCCGTTGCCCGCACCGCTCATACCGGCAGCCGGCATACCTGGGATGGGAACCAGGTAATGGTCATCTGGGGGGGATGGAACGGGAGCACTAATTACGACTCCGGCTCATCGTATCGGGTGTCTACAGATACCTGGTCGGCTCTTCCCCAGAGTCCGGCCGATCCGGACACACCACTTCCACGCCGGAACCATGCAGTGCTTGCGACAATGTCCGGTGACATCCTTTACATTTGGGGCGGAAGAAGGACTCTTGGTTTGACCCAATCAGGTGGGGTTTTCTACGCAGGCTTGACCTCCCCGGAATGGGACCCTCTTGATCCAGCCACGGCGCCGACGGCGCGAGAGTACTTTACGGCCACAGTAACGAATTGGGGAAATACTTACGTCTGGGGTGGGTCGGATTCAGGCAGCCTCTTCTGTAATACCGGAAGTTATTTCAGGGCGGGAGTCGATAAAGACTGGGTGGCGATCACTAACACGGGCGCACCATCGGGCCGGAAACTCCATACTTCGGTTCTTCTTAAACCCTACAGCTGTGGGAACACCAATCTTAACGAGAGTAGTATTGTCATCTGGGGTGGGATGGCATCCGATGCACTATACTCAAATACCGGCGCCACCTTTAATTCCATCGTAGGCTGGATTGCGACACCTACCGGGCCGGGTCTGCCCGCTGGACGCTACGAGCACACCGCCGTCACGTACCGCTCCGACGACACGATGATCGTCTGGGGAGGGGTTACTGCTTCCGGCGAAACCAATACCGGCGGCATCCTCGATGTTTGTGACAGCTCCTGGACACCAACCGACACATCGGACGCCGACTGTCCTTCCGCCCGGGCGAACCAGACGGCGGTCTGGACCGGCAAAGCTATGCTGGTGTGGGGCGGTTCGGATGGCAGCACGGCTCTCAACGACGGCGGGGCCTTCACCTATTGCAGGGGTATCCCGGAGTCCTCTCAGACGCCGAGTGCCGGCGACCAGGACTCCTGTGACAAAGGCATCCTCATCGGCTGGGACTCCACGGATGTGACATGGCACGACACTGATGTACATCGAACCGTCTCCATCGTCAGGGACGGCACCGTTATCGCATCGGATATCCCCGTTGGCGATGAGTCCTACCTCGATACGACCGCGACGCCGAATATCAGCCACGACTACCAGGTGCGCTTCGTCGACTCCTGCGGCGGCGGTGGCGACACGGCTACGGTTTCTCAAACCGATGTGGCCGGTGTCAAGCCGGTTGTGACCGCCACACCGACGGCAGTCGACGCCGACGGGTGCACCGCCGGTTCCGGCATCGATATCACCTGGCCCCAGGACCCTGACGACTGGGGCGACCATGGCTCTGGTACCCGCCAGTACCGGGTGTGGCGGTGGCAGAATCTCTACGTGGGCTGGGAGGTTCTGGGATCACAGATCGCCTACGGAACGACGAGCTATCACGACGCATCACCGAGTTTTGGCAAGTACCGCGTGAGATATATCAACGGCTGCGGAAAATATACTGACTCACCGGAGACTCCGACAGTTTACGATACGGACGGCTCGGCCCCGACCGTCAGCCAGACCGCGACCGCTGGGGATGCGGATGACTGTAGCTCCACCGGCAACACGATCAGCTGGCCGCAGGATGCCGACGACTGGGGAGACGGCGGTACGGGAGACCGATACTATCGAGTCCGGCGCAGCCAGGATGGTGTCAACTTTAATCCGATCGGCACGAATATCGCCTACGGAACCACAAGCTGGGTGGATACGGGCGCGAACCCTGATCAGCAATACTACTACCAGATTCGCTACAAGAACGGCTGTAACCTGAGTACTGATTCGGGCAGCGATACTGCGACGGATATCGCCGGGAGCGCTCCGGTTTTAAGCGGGAGCATCTCTGCCGACGATTCGGATTTCTGCGATGACGCCGGGATTACGATCACGTGGCCGAAGGACGCCTCGGAGTGGGGTGATCATGATGGCGGAACCAGAAAATACGATATCCTGAGAGATGGCGCCGTGCTCCCCGCCGGAGCCCATCTTGCCTATGGAACGACCAGTTTCGTCGATACCACCGGAGTCAATGGAGTGGCCTACAACTACAAGGTCCGCTACCAGAATGGCTGCGGTCTGCAGACTGAAAGCAACGGAGATAACGGAAACGATCGTCCGATCGCCCCCGATCTGCCGGCAGGCAACAGTACCGCCACCGATGTGGACAGCTGTGCCGCCACCGGCGTGCTTGTCAGCTGGGATAGCGACCCCGACGGAAATTGGGGCGACAACGGAGGAACGCACACCTACGAGGTGCTGAGGGGTGGCGTTTCGCTCCAGACCGGGATCGCCTACGGCACGACGCAGTTTACAGATCTCACAGGGACGCCGGGCACTGCCTATCTTTACAAAGTCCGCTACTGGAATTGCGGTGGGCTCTACTCTGAAACAAGCGGTGAAAGCGAGGCGGATGCGACGGGACCGGCGACGCCTTCGAGTCCGACGCTTGACGATGTCGGCGGCTGTGATCAGACGAGTGTACAGATCAGCTGGACCGAGGTTGCGGGCGCAACAGGCTACGAACTCAGGGTGGACGGCACAACGGTGATCTCAGACATCAGCCAACCCTATACCTATGATCCGGGAGATACCGATTCCCACAGTTATGAGATTCGCGCCAAAACAGCCACCTGCGATGGAAGCTGGTCTGAGGTGACGAATTTCCGTTCGGCTCGTGTTTTTTGCGACGGATTCGAGACCTCGGATACGAGTCAGTGGGATCTAACGATCCCCTGAGACCGTTCTGAAAGGTGTTTTTCGAAGACGGCTCCCGCGAGGGGCCGTCTTTTTTCAGTCCGTCCGGCCTGCCGGACTTGACCTGGTCTTCCAGCTTCGCCGGCGGGGATGAGTTTGGATCCTCAGATCCCCAGGTTCCGACGCAGGGCCTGGAACCAGTGTTCCGAATAGAGGTAGTTGACCATCAGGCCGCATGATTCCTTTAGACCGCGCTCTGAGCGGTTCGCAGCGAAACGGATCGTTCGGCGGCGGACAGATGCGCCGTTGCTCAGGTGGAAGTTGGCCACGGGGCACAGGGGTCTGCCGTGGCTGTCTCGCTCCTTTGCGAGGTATCGGAAGGCGATTTCCACCAGCGGTTTGCGGAGATACTTCCGATAGCCCGGATCTTCGATCCATCCGGGATCATCAAGGATTTTTAGAAGCAGGCTGGCGGGGTCGCCTGGTGGTGAGGTCCCGTGGGAGGCGAGCTGTTCCTCCAGTGCCGCCACGCTCTTCTCGGGCAGCATGGCGGCGATTTCTTCACGGCTCAGTGTGCCTGGTGTCCGTTCTCCGCTGAGGATCGGGCGCAGGTAACGCTTCCAGAAACGCGGCAGTGGGCTTAAGGTGGCGAAGGTGGAAATCGCGGGATCCGAGGCGCGTAGTTCCCGGGCGACCTGGAATATCAGCTCCTTGCCGAGACCGAGGCCGGAGAGTCCGTTCTGGGTGGAATTTATCGAGTAAAAAATGGCCGTATCCGGCGAGGGGCCTTCCCCGGATGGCGGCTGGTCGAGGATTTCGTGGATACTGCGGGCCAGTCCGCGGGTCAGGGCCGCCTCGATGAAGACGACGGGTTCATCCGGAAGTGCCCGGTGAAAAAGGCCGAAACACCGCCGGTCGTGGCCCAGGCGAACGGCCATTTCGTCCAGGCTGAGCATGGGATGGACCATTTCGTGCTGCTTGAGGTAACGGATCAGCCGGTAGGGTGAGGATTCGTCGATCTCCTGCACGTCGAGGAGGCCGCGCGAGAACCAGCGGGTCAGCAGGCCGGCGATTTCCCTTTCCAGGACCTCCGTGCCCAAAGCTCCGTCCCGCTGAGCCTCGAGAATGTCGGCCCGGCCCATGATCAGCAGTTGGAGGCCTGTGGGCACCTTGAGGAAGCCTTCGAGGAAGCGGCGAAGGGGAGACTTGAGGCGTGTCCGCAGTTCAGCTGCCAGTCCCGATGCGGTCCCGGGTTCGGCGACGAGACGATCGCGAGCGGATTCGAGGATCTCCTCGAGTGTACCCGGCTCAATATCCAGTCCCCGGACCAATTCGGAGAAGAGGAGCTTTCTCTGTTCGAAATCAAGTTTCCGGTAGAGAAAGGCCAGGCGACTGACCAACTCGGGCTGTGGAGTCCGGTTGTCGGCCATCTTCCCGGCAATCCGAAGCAGCTGTCGGACCGACAGGGGCAGATTTTCGCCTGGTGTAGCCATGTTTCCCCCCGTCGCCATCCTGCCACGGTTTGGGATTGCGGGCAATGGGGGGATGCTCGTATTGAATCGGATGCCTCGGCCCACGGCTTGAGCTTCGGGTCGCCG
>JANTFG010000048.1 GCA_024763555.1 Thermoanaerobaculales bacterium | reverse complement strand
GAGGAACGTCTCCTGGTGCTTCGCAGAACCTGAGTCTGAGAAGCTGCGTTGAGATGATCGGGAGGCTGAGATGACACGTGTGCTCTTTCACCAGCTGCCGGGAGAAAAGCGGGCGCCGGCCGTGCTTCGCGAGGCTGTGCGCCTCTTTGGAGAGGAGCGACCCTGCCTGATCTGGGTCCAGGATCCGGGGCATCGGGCGGCCTTCGACGAATACCTCTGGAACTATGAAAAGCTGGCTTTTGTTCCTCATATCAACTGGGCGCCGGAGATGGGTGAGGTTGTCGACCCCATCGTCCTTCTTGGTGAAGCCGGTGAACCGAATGATGCCGAAATCCTCCTCGTGGCCGAGGGGATGCCCCCGGAGGACTGGGTGGGGCGCTTTTCGGAGATTCACGAGTTTCTGCCTCCGGGGGATGAAGAACGCCGGCCTTTCTGGGAAAACTGGCAGAAGAAACAGGGAGAAAGAACATGAGCCTGCTTGGGAACATTATCTGGCTGATCTTTGGGGGCTTTCTCGCCGGTCTGGGCTACATCCTCGGTGGAATCGGACTCTGCTTCACGATCATCGGCATTCCCTTCGGAATTCAGGCGATGAAGCTTGGTGTGGCGACCTTTGCGCCTTTCGGAAAACACATCGTCGTCGAGCCGGACGGGAACTCGGTGCTTCGTGTCATCCTCAATATCCTCTGGATTATTTTCTTCGGGTGGGAGATCGCGATTGCCCATCTCGTCCACGCGGCAGTGCTGGCCATCACCATCATCGGAATTCCCTTCGCCGTCCAGCACATCAAACTCATTCCGATTGCCCTGATGCCCCTGGGACATTCGTTGAAGTGAAGGAGTACAGGGAGTCTCTCGCAAGGAGGCGCTGGTGGATTCTCGCCGCGGCGATGCTCTCCTTTTTCTCGGTCGGGACCACCTTTTTTGTAGTCCCGGCACTGGTCGGAGAGCTGATCAGTCGTTTCGGGATCTCCCATTTCCAGGTGGGCCTGTTGATGGGGGCGATCGCGATTCCAGCGATATTTCTTTCCATTCCCCTGGGTTCCGAAGTCGATCGTCGGCCTCTGAGACGGGGAGGGGAGACGGCTCTGGGGATCATGCTGTGCGGGGCGGTGCTTTTTGCCCTGGCGCCCAATTTTTCGCTCCTCCTGCTGGGGCGTTTCTGTTTCGGCCTTGGCGGGCTCCTTCTGAACCTGCTGCTGGCGCGTCTGCTCAGCGAGGCCTTCGCGGGTCGCGAACTCAGCCTGGCGATGGGCTGTTTCATGGCGGTTTACCCGGCCGCGATGATCGTTGTCTTTCTCACGCATCCATTGCTGTCGGCAGGCCTGGGATGGAGAGGAGAGCTGCTGCTCTTAGCCGGTCTCGTGCTCATTTCATGGCCGCTGTATCGAATGGCTCTCCCGCCGGATTACCGGGGGGAGGGGGGTCGGGAAGAGCGTCCGGGATTCATCTCCCTGCTGTCTCCGTCGATGGTGGGCCTGTCTCTCAGCTGGATGTTCTTTTTTGCGGCCTTCGCGGCGGTGCTGACCTTCGGCGGGGAATGGGTGGGAGGCGAGCAGGGGCTGAAGATCGTCACCCTGATCATGTGGGTTTCTCTCGTGGCCTCGCCGATTTCCGGAGCCCTGATGGGTTCGAGGAGAGGGATCAGATACTGGCTTTCAGGAGGGATGGCTCTCTTCGCGCTGATGCTCCTGCTGATGGCTTCGGGAGGGGCCCCGGTTTCGGCCATCATGGTGGCCATCGGGATCTGTGCGGCCCTCGTCCCGACGGCGAGTTATGCGCTCCCCGCGAGGGTCGTCGATGCAGGCCGGATCGGTCTGGCATTCGGGATCATGACGGCCTGCTCGAATCTCGGCACCTTAATCGGGCCTTCGGCCGCCGGCGCCCTTCGTGACCAAACGGGGAGCTGGACCTGGCCGTGGGCGGGCCTGTCCGGGATTCTGATTCTCGGAATGGTCGCGAGCATGATGATTCGAGAGAAAACCGAGCACGCCAGGGCTGAGTAGCAGATGGAATCAGATTGAGGTGAAGCGTCCCCGTGAGTGCGGCCGCTTCACGGCCTGCCCGTGCGAGCGGAAGGCGTCGGGAAGCAATTTTCCGCCCGCCCGAGGAAGAAGCGACATTTTCTCGCAAAGTTCGCCAAGATCGCAAAGGCCCCCTCCCGCCCGAAGACATGAAGGCAGAAGACATTTTTCACCAAGGGCTCGCGGGGAGCGGGGCATAGGCCCATCACCGCCGCGGAGGCAACAGCCTCCTTTGGTCGCCCGTACGCGGTCCAAAACCTCAACGGCCCTGGCGGCTTTTTGACGATCAACCGTCCCGGTATTTCTCAGGAGCCGGAGCAGGAGCCGGAGTCGGGTCTGATGCCCGAAGCGCGAAGCTCACGCGGCATGGTCGCACTCGAAATGGTCGGAATTCCCACGACCGCATGGGTCTCGGCCACCGCCTCCCTGTTCCGGCTTCAGACCCCAACGTGGCGCCCGGCCTACGCACTCAGCTCAGGGAACCACGACCACCCCGGCTCCAGTTCCTGCTCCGGTTCCGGATTCCTGCTCCGGCTCCCACCCCGGCCCCGGTGCCTCCTCTGACGTGAGGCTAATCTCGCAGAAAACAGCCTGATGGAGGCCGGAAACCCAAGGATTACGGCGATGCTCTCGAGTGACGTCTCACTGGCTTTTTCGCAAGCAATTCAGTCACAGGGGGTTGCGCGGAGCGCAATGCCCTCTTTTTTCGTTGTTTCGTCGACCCTTCTGGGTTAGGATCATTCGATACTCGACGCCGGGGGGCGTCGTACTCAGGAGGCATGATGGCTCAGAAACACCCTCGCGGACTGAAAGCCCTGTTTTTTACGGAGATGTGGGAGCGCCTCGGCTTCTACCTGATGCTGGGGATCTTATACCTCTACATCACCGATACCGAGCGGGGAGGTCTGGGTTTCACCAATGCCTCGGCGGGGGAGATCTACGGGACTTACCTGGCCTTCGTCTACTTCACTCCTTTTATCGGCGGCATGATCGCCGACAGGATTCTGGGTTTCCGGCGATCGGTGGCGATCGGCGGGGTCCTGATGGCGGCGGGCTATTTCAGCCTCGGAGTCCGGACGATTCCAACCTTCTACCTGGGGCTGGTGCTGCTGTGTGTCGGCAACGGATTTTTCAAGCCCAATATTTCGGCGATGGTCGGAAACCTCTACGAGCCCGATGACGAGAGACGGGATGCGGGTTTCAATATTTTCTACATGGGGATCAACATCGGGGCCACGATTTCCGCCCTCCTGGCCGCTCCACTGAGAAATCTCTGGAGTTTCAATATGGCCTTTTCCGCGGCGGGTTTCGGTCTCCTGATCGGGACGACGGTCCTTGTCATCAACTGGAAGAAACTGGCGAAGGCCGATGTCAGGGCGGAGGCGAGCGCTGACGACGTCAGTCTGGGCCAGGTTTTCCTGACCATTCTCATGCCGGCCTTCATCTTCGGCGCCGCGGGTTATCTCATCGGGAAACAGCTGAATTTCGTGACTGAGAGTATCGGTCCGGTGACCTTCGGATTCATTGTCGGCATGCTTCCGATCATTGTGTACTTCCTCCTCATCGTGAAGAGAGCAACGCCGGAAGAAAAACCCGGCCTGGGCGCGCTGATCCCGGTCTATATCGCCGGTGGCGCCTTCTTTATGGTCCTCCATCTCAGTGGCGGTCTGATGACGGTCTTCGCCGAGCATGACACCAATCGCCAGGCCTCCTGGATGCCGAAGGCGATGGATTTTTACGCACAAAAGGCGATGCCTTCTTACTATTTCAACGCGGATGAGAGCGTTGCCAGGCCGGACCGGAGGATGCTCTATGTCGTCGACGAGAACGGCGAAGCGATGTTCGGGGCGCGGATTCTCTCGGAGTCCGTTGTTCGGGCGCTGAGGGATGATCCGTCGCAATCCGTCGAGGTCGTCGATGCGGCATCGGCGCCGGAGGCACTCAAGAACTTCACCCTGAAGGTTTACCCGGACGAGAACGTCGCCATCTCGAGGGAAAAGGACGCCCACGGCGTGGAATCGACCAGTGTCCGCGAGGAACCGGAGAATCTGGCCCCCACGGAAAAAGTCGTTCTTCTCAGAGAACTTGAAGGACTGAAGGTTCCGGTACTCCTGGTTACCCAAAAGACGATGGATAAAGTCTATGCCAACGCGACCGAGGCGACCCCGACCCTGCCTCCGGGCGATTTCCTGCGCCTTTTGAATGCGGAGCTGATCACCGGTTTCCTCAATCCTTTCTTCGTGGTTCTCCTGACGCCCCTGGTCGTCGGTTTCTTCAGCTGGCTCGCGGTGCGGAAGAAGGAGGTGACCACGGCGCGGAAGATCTTCCTGGGCATGGTGATCACGATGTTCTCCATTCTGATCATGGCTTTGGCTGCCTACCTGGGACACAACGGAGCCGCAAAAGTCTCGATGCTCTGGCTGGTCTTCTATTACCTGCTGATTACAACGGGAGAACTCTGTCTCTCCCCGATGGGACTCTCCCTGGTGACCAAGCTTTCGCCGAAGCGCCTGGTCGGTCTGATGATGGGTGGCTGGTTCCTCGCCACCTCGATCGGGAACAAGCTTTCCGGCTTCATCAGCGGATTGGCGCCGACGACCCAGATTTTCATCATTCTGGCAATTGCCATCGGTGGTGTTGCCGCCTTCCTCTTCGCCCTGCTGCCGAAGCTGGATGCCGCCATCCACAAGTACGGCGCCTGAGAAATCGGAAGGTTTTGAATAACCGGCGAGCTTCCACGAAGCTCGCCGGATCAGGTCGAAATGGATGCTGATCTCTTTCGATTTCGAGTTGCGGTGATTTTCCGAGCTGCGAGCCGGAACCGATTCCGGAGCCGGGTCTGACGCTCGAAAGGCGAGGCTCACTGGGCAGAGTCGCACTCAAAGTGGTCGGAACATTCCACGACCAAACCGGTTTCGGCCATCGCCCCCCAGCTCCGGTTTCAGAAACAGAGACCGCGATCATTCCTCCCAGATTCCGCTCAAAGAGACACGACCGCCCCGGCTCCGGCATCGGCTTCGGATCTGCGGTCGTATCGGGCGCGACGACCCGGAAAAAGTCTGGAGCTTCGGAAATCGGGTCGGTCTGACCCTCGGGGCTACGGCGCTGTATTCCGTGGATGTTAGACAAATGCGGACTCTCTCCGTTGACCCCGCGACCCCGGAATGCTAAGTTCCCTCTTCGGGTTGTATCTGTCTGCAGCCCGGGAGGTATGCCGATGTCCCCGAATGGTACCCATCTCTTCTCATCCGAATCCGTGACCGAAGGCCATCCTGATAAGATTGCCGATCAGATTTCCGATTCCATCCTCGATGCGGTTCTGGCCGAGGATCCCAATGGGAGAGTCGCCTGCGAGACTCTGGTAACGACCGGAATGGCCTTTATCGCCGGTGAAATTACGACGAAGACCTACGTTGAGTTTTCCAAGCTGGTCCGCCGGACTATCGAAGAGATCGGCTACACCCGGGCCAAGTTCGGTTTCGACTCGACGACCTGCGCTGTTCTCTCCTCGATTGACCCTCAGAGTCCCGATATTGCCATGGGTGTCAATCCGGGAGGCGCCGGTGACCAGGGCCTGATGTTCGGCTATGCCTGTGACGAGACGCCGGAGCTGATGCCCATGCCGATTCAGATGGCTCATGCTCTGACGAAAGGCCTGAGCAGGGCACGGCGTGCCGGGGAGATCCCCTGGGCTCGTCCCGACGGGAAATCCCAGGTTTCGGTTGAGTACCGTGATGGGAAGCCGGTCAGGATCGATTCCGTCGTCATTTCCTGCCAGCACAGCGAGGATATCGAGATCGAGGATCTCCGGGTAGATGTTCGCAAGAAGATCATTGATGAGGTCATTCCGGCGGATCTGGTCGACGACGAGACCACCTACTACATCAATCCGACCGGACGCTTCGTGATCGGCGGACCGCAGGGTGACTGCGGGCTGACCGGACGGAAGATCATCGTGGACACCTATGGCGGAGTGGGTTCGCACGGCGGAGGCGCATTCTCGGGAAAGGATCCTTCCAAGGTCGACCGTTCCGCGTCCTATCGGGCCCGTCATGTCGCGAAAAACGTGGTGGCAGCGGGTCTGGCCTCCCGCTGCGAGGTCCAGCTGGCCTATGCCATCGGTGTTGTGGATCCGGTTTCCGTGATGGTGGATACATTCGGGACCGGCATTATCGATGATTCCCGCCTGACGGAAGCCGTCCGCCAGGTATTCGACTTGACTCCGCAGGGGATTATCCGCGATCTCGATCTTCTCAGGCCGATCTTCAGGAAGACGGCGGCCTTCGGCCATTTCGGGCGTGAAGAAGCTGAATTCACGTGGGAGAAGCGCGATCGTGTCGACGATCTGCGCAGCGCCTGTGGAGTCTGAGGAGTTTCCGGGAATCTCAGGGACGGGCGACTGACATGTTCAAGGCCCTGGATCGCATCTTTGGTCTGCCCGATTCACTCCAGCGAAAATACGCTGCGGCGACGGCATGTATCGCCTTATTGATACTGGCGATTATCTTCCTCTTCGGCCACCTGATCGCGGGCTCCCTCTCCAGGCGTTACCTTGAGGATATGCTGGTGATGGGGCAGCAGGATGCCCAGCGTGTGGCCGACAGCATGGCGGAGTCTGAGGGGCAGACGGCGAAGGAACTCAAGGGGGTTCGGAGGACGCGAACAGAGCTCTATCGGACGCTGGAAGGCCTAGCCAAGAAAGAAGTTATCGAGATGGTCGAGGTGTACACTCCCGATGGGAAGCGTGTCTTTTCTTCAGAGTTTCACTCGACGGAGCAGCTGCCGGATGCCGATGCCTCGCAACTGGAGTTGAAGGGCGACATGAGTGACCGGGATTGGAAGGAAACGAAAGATACCTTTAGCGTTTCGGCTCCGATCGGCCAGGTCGGGCAGGTTGTGCTTCATCTCAGCAAGGCCGAGTTGGGGAAGAGGGTTGGTCGATTGAGGACGGAATTGCTGCGGAGGACGCTGGTCGTTGCCATCCTGACCATGCTGACCCTTGTGGGCGCCTTCGTGCTGATCTGGATTCTGATTCAGAGAACCCGGCGTCTGGAGCGGAAACATCAGGAGGCCAGAGAAATGGCGGCGCTGGGTTCCCTGGCGGCGAATCTGGCCCATGAAATCAGGAATCCCCTGAACTCGATCAACCTCAACCTGGAACTCGTTGAGGAGGACCTGGGAGATGGCTCTGCGGAAGTCGCGGCTCTATCCCTCGGGGAAACGCGTAAAGAGGTGAAGAGGCTGGGTCAGCTTGTCAGTGACTTCCTGACCTATGCGCGTCCGGGTCGGAGTGTACGTGAAGAGATCGATCTTGCTGAAATCGCCCTGAAGGTTCGGGAATTTCTCAATGAGGAGGCCAGGCGGCGGGGCGTGTACCTCAAGGGAGAAAAAACCGAAGCTCTGTTGAAAATCAACGGAGACGCCGGCCAGCTGCGGCAGGTGCTGATGAATCTTGTGCTCAACGCGATTCAGGCTGTTGAGGATCTGGAGCCTGATCGCCGGCTTGTTGAAATTCTCCTTGATGAAGCCGGGGAAGAGCTGGCTTGTCGGGTTCGGGATCGCGGCCCGGGCGTCGATGAAGAGGAACTTGAGAAAATTCGGGAGGCCTTTTTTACCAAGAAACGTGGGGGATCGGGTCTCGGTTTGGCCATCGCGGAGCGTGTGATGCGGGAGCATGGCGGGCGTCTGGAGTTGAGAAATCTTGAAGAATGTGGATTTGAGGCCGCAATTATCTTGCCGAGGCCCGCTGATGATGGCAAGATGTCCGGGCCAGAGTAGGAGGCGGAAATGCTAAAGAGCCTTTGGAAGATCGTTATCGCAATCGGGATCCTGGTCTCGCCGGGAGTGCTTCAGGCCGAGTTTCGGGTCAGTGACATGATTTACGTGCCCGTGGTCGCCCATACCACGGGCGCCAATGATTCCGTTTGGCGCTCCGACGTCAAGATCACGAGTATGGAGACTGAAGATCTCATTGACGTGGCCCTGGTGCTCCTGCCTTCGGGGCTGCATAGCAACGCCTCGGCACTCTACGACCGGACCTATATTGCGGGCGGCCGGGAAGAGGATGGTTTCGGGATCGTCGATCCGGTTCTTGCGGATATTCAACCCGGCGCATCGGTCAACCTGGAAGATATCGTTGCGAAGTACTGGCCGGACCAAACCGGTCTCAACGGCCAGGCCGGACTCGTCGTCTTTTCCTATCTCGCGGGTTCACTTCAGGCAGACGGTAGCCGGGAGTTTCGCAACATGATGGTGACGTCCCGGACCTATAACCTCGCAACGATCTACACCCCTGATCCCGATAACGAGGGCGCCTTCCTGGAGACAACGGGGACCTATGGTCAGACCATTCCCGGGGTGCCCTGGTACGACGTGGCCGATGGGGGATTTCAGGATGAGACCCGGGACTTCACCTATGTCTGGATCGACGGCGCCCAGCAGAATGAGAGCTATCGCTTCAATCTCGGTCTGCTCAACACCTCGGATTCCCAGACGAGCCTCGTCCTGCAGGTCCAGCCCTTCCAGGATGACGGGCAACCCTTTTTGGGTGAGACGGGACTTCCGCTGGCTACGAATCTTCAGCTGCCTCCTTTAGCCCACCTCCAGTATTTTCAGATCCTGGGCTCAACCTTCGGCCTGAGCGATGTTTCCAATGTCAAGCTGAAGGTTTCCATTATCAGCTGGTCGAGTACCGGGGTCGATCCGCATCCCACCTTTACGGCCTATGGCTCCCTGGTCGACAATACGACCAACGATGCGACGACCTATACGCCGATATTCGGCCAACCCTTTGATATCGCTTGTATGTGGTCCAAGTCTTCCACCGGGGCAGGTGCACCGACTCAGGTTTCCTGGAGGCCACTGAAAATTCCCCCGAGATAGATGATCAGGACATTCGCATGTGGTAGCATGCAAATCTACGGGGGATAACCCCCCAATGAAAGGAGAATCGGAAAATGGCAGATCCCACTGATAAGGTAGAAGGCAACGTCCCCGGTAAGTATTACGTGGACACCAACTGCATTGACTGCGACGTGTGTCGCGAGACGGCCCCCGCCAACTTCGGCGCGAACGAGGACGAGGGCTTTTCCTACGTCATGAAGCAGCCGGAGAATGAGGAAGAAGAGGCCCTGTGCCAGGAAGCGATGGAAGCTTGCCCGGTCGAGGCCATTGGAGACGATGGAGAGTAAAATCTTCTTCGCTGATTGAGTTTTTGGAGAGCGGCCGGCGTATTTGCCGGCCGCTTCGTTGTTGGAGGTTCGCATGAAGCCGGGAGAACTCGCAGGCGTTCTGGATTCCTACCTCGAGTCTGAGGGGGTCGAAGACTATTGCCCGAATGGACTGCAGGTCGAGGGGGAGAAAGAGATTCGGAAGATCATTTCGGGCGTTTCTGCGTCTCAGGAGCTGTTCATGCGGGCCGTTAAAGCCGGGGCAGACGGCATTCTGGTTCATCATGGAATTCTGTGGAACGGCTCGCAGGCACCCCGGATTGTTGGTGTTTTTCGTGAGAGACTGGCTCTTCTCATCAAGGAAGGAATCTCGCTGATTGCCTACCATCTGCCCCTGGATCGACACATGGAGCTTGGGAACGCGGCGGTCATGGCTCGAAAACTCGGCCTGGAGGAGCTGAGGCCCTTCGGCAGGCATCACGGTCTTCAGATTGGAGTCTGCGGTGAGTTTGCCTCGGCTCGAGGTCTCGAAGATGTTGTTGCTGAGATTTCGGGGATCTGCCGCCGGGCGGCCGATGTTTTCGGCCCGGAAGACCGACCGATCTCGAGCATCGGCATTGTCACCGGTGCGGCGCAGAGAGAATACTACCAGGCCGTTGAGGCCGGTCTGGATGCCTATATCACGGGCGAGGTCTCGGAGTGGGTTTTTCAACAGGCCAGGGAAGAGGGCGTTCCCTATATTGCCGCCGGTCACTACGCGACCGAGAGATTCGGCGTGCAGGCCCTGGGTCTGTGGATCGAGAAGAATTGCGGAATCGAGGTCGAATTCATCGATTTGCCGAACCCGATCTGAAGGGCCCGACTGCGCGCTGAGGGGATGATCGCGGTCCCCTCTCGCCGGCGCCGGGTACGGGCGGAGGCGGTCGGTGCTAAAATCACCGACCATGAAGCGCTCCCTCCCGAAAAAGATTCTGATGTCGGCGATTGCGACGCTGGCCTTCTTTCTGCTGCTTGAAGGGCTTCTGGCCCTGGCAGGAATGAAGCCACGACTCTATGCCGAGGATCCATATCTTGGTTTCTCCTCCCATTCTCCCCTTTTTGTTCGTGATCAGGATGCCGAGGGCCGGGAGATCTACCGTGTTGCCGACACCAAGCTGCGGCTTTTCAATCCCCAGGAATTCCCTGCGCACAAGGCCGAGGGAAGTTTCAGGATCTTCTGTCTCGGGGGATCGACCACCTTTGGGAGGCCTTTCGGCGATGTCACTTCATTCTGCGGGTGGCTTCGCGAGATGCTGCCGGCTGCGGACCCCTCCCACCACTGGGAGGTGATCAATGCCGGCGGAGTGAGTTACGCATCCTATCGGGTTGCCCTCGTGATGGAAGAACTCCTGAACTATGAGCCGGATTATTTCATTCTCTATACCGGGCAGAACGAGTTTCTTGAAGCGAGGACTTATCAGGACATCATCGCCATGCCGAAGGCTCTGCGGGGCCTCGGCGCTCTTGCCGCCCATACGAGGACCTGGACCCTGCTTGAGAAGGTGTTGAAAAATGAAGAAAAAGCCGGGCAGGAGGCAAAGACAGAGCTGGGAGATGAAGTCAAGACTAAGCTCGATGCTGCCGTCGGGCCGAGTGAGTACCACCGTGATCCCGAGGGGCAGAAGAAGATTATCGAGCACTTCCATTTCAATCTGCTCCGAATGATCGACATGGCGAGGGCTGAGAGAGTAGGGATCGAACTCGTTGTACCGGGCGCGAATCTCGGAGACTGTACTCCCTTCAAGAGCGAGCATCGCCCGGGCCTGGGTCCCGAGTTGATCCGAAAATTCAATATCCTCATGCTGGCGGCTCATCAGGCGGGAGCGAAGGGTGAACTTGAGAAGGCTCTCGCCTTCCTGCAGCAGGCCCGGAGTATCGATGGACACTACGCGGGGGAGCTCTACAACGAGGCACGGGTTCTCAGAGCCCTGGGAAGGTGGAAAGAGGCGGGACAGTTCTTTGAGGAGGCCCGGGACGAAGATGTCTGTCCCCTGAGAATTCTCGGGAGTATGACTGACATCGTGCGGCAGAGCGCCCGGGAGCGAGGGACGCCTTTCGTCGATTTTGATGAGATCGTGCGAAAGCGGTCCGAACACGGCATCCCGGGGAAAAACCTCTTCCTCGACCACGTCCATCCCACGATTCAGGGGAATTTTATCCTGGCTTCGAAGATCCTCGATGCCCTCATTGATCAGGGGATCGTTCATCCCGTACCGGAGTGGGGCGATGAAGCGGCCGAAGAGATCAAAAACAGGGTGATGGCTTCGATCGACGACGGGGCGCGGGGACTCGCCCTGACGAAGTTATCCAAGGTTCTCGGCTGGGCGGGTAAGATCCGGGAGGCTTACGGCCTTTCCAGGCAGGCCGTCGAGCTGGCGCCCGGTTCTTCCTCCGCCTGGTACCAGGCCGGCCTGACGGCTCAGCTCATCGGCAAGAAGGAGGAGGCCGAGGCGGCCTATCGGCGTTGCCTGGAACTCCAGCCCGACGCTGATCTGCCGCGACAGAATCTGGGAGTTCTGCTTCAGCAGAAGGGTTCTTTCGCCGAGGCGATCGAGCAATTCCGGGAAGCGATGAGATTGGCTCGAGACCGGAAGACCATCGATGCCAATCGAAAAAACATTGCCGATACCTGTCTTTTGGAAGGTGGCCGCTTCTATCGGCAGGGACACTATGGGCAGGCGATTGAGAAATACACATCCTGTCTGGAAATTCAGCCGGATCGGGCCGAAGCTCTGGCCAATCGCGGGCTCGCAGAGATGGCCCTCGGGCATCAGCAAAAGGCGATCGAGGATCTCAGCTCCGCAGTGTCGAGAATGCCGGACAATGCTTTCATTCATCATCGTTTGGCGATTGCCTATGCCTCTGCGGGACGGATGCAGGAGGCCGAGGAGCAGTGGAGGAAGGCTCTCAGCCTGGATCCGGAACTCGCAAATCGTCCTGATGCCCTGCCCCGGATCCTGGAAGGCGGGAGGGGCAAGTGAGCGAAAGCGCGTTCCCCTCACAGTGGATCGAGATTTCAAAGCAGGCACTCCTCTCGAATATCGCGCTCTTCAGGGAAATTCTGCCGCTCGATAACCGCCTGACGGCAGTGGTCAAGGCGAACGCCTACGGGCATGGTTTGAGAGAAGTGATCTCCTGCGTCGCTCCGGCGGTGGACTGTTTCGCCGTTCATTCCATTTCGGAAGCCCGAGTCGCACGCGAGACGGCGCCTGAACGACCGGTCCTGATCATGGGATACCTTGGGCCTGGAGAATGCCGGGCCATCGGAGAGGGGATGGAGATTCTCCTCTCGGGCCGTGAAGTACTCTCGGAACTCGCTCGGAGCGGAGTCAAGCAGCCCCTTCATCTCAAGATCGATACCGGGACCCATCGGCAGGGGATTTCTCTTGAGGAGATCCCTGGCTTTATTGAGGAGATTCGCAAGACTGGACTGAATCTGATCGGGGTGGGCACGCATTTCGCCAATATCGAGGATACGCTGGAACACGAATTTGCCCGGGAGCAACTGGGGTGCTTCAAGCGGGCGCTGGAGATTTTCAGGGAGTCGGGCGTGGAGCCCCGATGGATTCACACCGCCTGTTCGGCGGCTGCTCTCCTCTTTCCGGAAACCCATTTCAACATGGCCCGAATCGGGATCTCGATGTACGGACACTGGTCCTCCCGGGAAACGCAGCTTTCCTGGAAGATGCAGCACGCACGAGGCTCGATCAACCTTGAACCCGCCCTGAGCTGGAAGACCCTTGTCGGACAGCTCCAGGAGGTCAAGGCCGGCGAAACGGTCGGTTACGGTCGAAGCTGGAGGGCCTCGAGACCGACGCTCCTTGCGGTGCTTCCGGTCGGCTATTCGGACGGCTATCCCCGGGCACTCGGTAATCGTGGTCGTGTCCTCATCAGGGGTCATTACGCGCCAATCGTCGGGAGAGTCTGTATGAATATCATGATGGTGGATGTCAGCGACCTGCCGGAGGTCAAGGTCGGCGATGAGGTCGTCCTGATTGGAAGGAGTGGCGGGGAGTGTCTGAAGGTGGAGGAACTGGCAGAGGGGGCCGGAACGATCAATTATGAGCTGCTGTCACGGATCTCGGCCCATATCGAGCGCAGACTCGTCTGAGGAGATTGGTTCCGAGTAGAGCGTTTCCAGAATACCGTTGCAATCGGTCGCCGCTGCATCCCGGCCTGCAGCGTTGCGCGAAGTCGCCGATGGGCACCGCATCGCCTACGTTAACCGCCTTACAGGCCGGGCGCATCGACGACCTTTGTGCGACACGTTATTTCGGAAACGCTCTACTGGCGGTGATCCCGAGCGATCTCCTGCGCTCCGGCCCCTGTTCCGGATTGCTGCTCCGGGCTCCGGCCTCCGGCCACGCGGCTCTGTTTACGGAAGCAGATTTCCTGAACTTGGGGTACAATACGCTTTTGCGGGCTTGCGGGTCCGCCTCATGCCGGAGTGGCGGAATGGCAGACGCAGAGGACTCAAAATCCTCCGGGGGCAACCTCGTGTGGGTTCGAATCCCACCTCCGGCACCAATGAGAGAATAGGCCTCAGGATCCCTGAGGCTTTTGCTTTTGGGCACGGGACATCGTCGATTTGGGTGGGCTCACGTTCAATGGCCGGCCGTGAAAGATCTTCGTCTCCTTGAAGCTCCGGTCCGTCCGACCCTCATTCGCCTGGTAGCGCCAATGGCCTGGTTGGGGGAATTTTTTTTTTGGCGTCCCAGGTTTTTGGGGCGCTCCTCCTGGCGAATTGCCTTGGGGCTGCTGTTGCACAAGCTGGAGGTGAGTACGAGCAGTTCGGCTTCCAACCCGATGTCCCGGAGTGCCGTGGGTCGGGTCATGGAGGGAAACTCGGAGGAAGGCACATCAATTCCTGAGCGGGCCCGCCTTGGGAATGTGGCATAATGGGTGCGATGAGATTGCGATTCTCCCGATTTGTCGGCCGAGCTGCCCTTGCGATTGGATGTCTGAGTTGTTCAGCTTTGCCTGTGTCGGCAAAGATGCCGGCTGAAGGGAGATTATCGAGCCGAGCGGTTGTGACGCAGTCGGAGTTGAAGGGCCTGGCGTGGCGGCTCAGTGTGGAGGCTGGTCTTGATCCACGCCTTGTTGATGCCCTGATCATGGTTGAGTCCGGATATAACCCACGGGCGTTGAGTTCCAAAGGCGCCATCGGGATGATGCAGCTGATGCCGCAGACGGCCAGGCGTCTTCGTGTTGATGACCCCTATGACCCGGAGCAGAATGTACGCGGCGGAGTCCGGGAACTTTCACGCCTGCTCGAACGCTATTCCGGGAACACCGCTTTGGCATTGGCTGCCTATAACGCCGGGGAAGGAGCCGTGGCGAAATACGGAGGAATCCCACCTTACGGTGAAACCCGTCGTTATGTTTCCAGAATCATGTATCTCTATACCGGGCGACCCTATTCCGGGATGTACAAATCCCGGAGCAAGGTCAGGATGGTGAAGGACGCGACGACCGGAGCGGTGGTGATCACGAATACAGCGAAGACCGGCTCGGTTTCCAGCGCTGTGAAGTTGAGGAGTCGGGGTGCCCTGGGCGGGGGCTTCGGTCGCTGATCAGTTTGTTCGGCTACCTTCAAGAGATCGATGGATGAAGCGGGAGAGAAGCTGTCGCTTCTCATCCTCGATCGAGAGATATTTTACGGCAACTCCGACGCTTCCCTGAAAACCCTGCCGTGCCTTCCGGACCACCTCGGCTGCCCCCGATATGGGGAGATCCTCTCCAGGGAGTTGAAAATTGAAGGTCAGAACGGTGCCTTCCGGAATGGACCGAAATCCACTGAGCAGAGCGCCGCTCTCGGAAATATTGGCGGTACGAAAGAGAATGACATCCCGGGCGATTTCAGGTGGGAGTGCGATTTGCACGGGTACCTCAATCTCCAGCCTGGGCGCCACGTTGAGGAGTTCGTCGATCGTTTCCCAGATTCTGGAGCGCGACCACTCCATCATCACGATCCTGTTCGCGCCTCGACCCATCCAGGGGATGGCCTCGGCAAGGTCCTTTTCTTCGGCCAGAAGGATGAATCCGGTTTGCCTGCACATCGACCCGGGTTCGCGGACGGCCGCGATCAATTCTTCCATGTCAACGCTCTGCGGCGGAAATTTCGCGATCAGCAACTCGAAGGGAGTGCCTCGGATCAGGTCGAGAACAAAGGGCGAGCTTTCCACCGTATGAATATCCAGAGATTCCTGGCGGAGAAGCGGTGACAGGGTGTCCAGCATCTCGGGCTGGAGGTCAATCAACAGGACATGACGCAAGACGGCATTCATCGCAGCATCCATCCTTCATATCATAGCGTGTTCTGGTAGCATTGTCCTCTGTTCCGGACCTCGTTCCGGAAAGCTGATGTGTCAGATAAGGAGAATTGATGGAGACGCTGAGGCCCAAAGTTTCCGGACTCGTAACCTGCTTCAACGAGGAACACAACATCGGAGCGTGTATCGAGTCCATCGAGTGGTGCGATGAGATCATCGTGGTGGACTCATTTTCAACGGATCGGACCCCGGAGATCGCCAAATCCTATGAAAAGGTCCGGTTTTTTCAGCGGGAATATTTTGGGGCCGGGGCACAGAAAAACTGGGCTCTGCAGCATGTACGCCATGACTGGGTTTTTCTCCTGGATTCCGATGAGAGGTGTACGCCGGAGCTGCGGGACGAGGTCATGGAGTTGCTGCAGAAGGGGCCGGAAGCCCTCGCCTACATGATGAATCGTGCGGTCTTCATTCTTGGGAAGAGAATTCGCTATTCGGGCTGGCAGCGCGATCGGGTTGCCCGGTTCTTCAAGGTCGGGAGCGCCTACTACGGCAATCGAAGGGTGCATTCAACCCTGAAGACCAGGGGTGAGACACCGATTCTCAAACACCCGATCGAGCATGACATGGTCGACAAGAGTTTCACTGAATATGCCTTCCGCCTCGGTAAATACGGGTATTGGGGAGCTGGTCAGATGTGGAGGGACGGGAGAAGAACCAATCCTCTTGGAGTCTTATTCCGTCCTTTCTGGCGTTTTCTGCGTACCTATATTCTGCAGCTGGGGATTCTTGACGGTTCGCGGGGCCTGGTGTTCTGTCTGCTGCAGGCCTACGGGACCTACATGAAGCTGGCGATTCTGTGGGGATGGCAGGTCAACGAAGCGCGGGGTATCGAACCGGATCTTCCGGAGTTTGATGATGCCGAGGAAACCTGGGAAGGACTGGAGGCGCTGAAGGAAGCCGAACAGGCGGCTCCGGATGGAACGGAGACCGTGGCCCCGGAACGGGAAAGCTGAGAGGGATTGTGAAGCGATTCTTCCAGCGCATGGGGCCCTACCTCAGGGGCTACATTCCCCGCTTCGCCAGGGCAACACTGGCATCGGTGCTCTATGCTGGGGCGCAGGCCTATCTGGCCTATCTGATCAAGCCGATCATGGACGGAATTTTTATAGCTCAGGACCGGGCTGAACTGATCAGGCTGCCGGTATTGATCGTCGGGCTGTATTTCGTGCAGAGCGTCGGTCGTTACGTGCAGACCGTGGATCTGGCCTTTGTCGGGGAAGATGTGGTCCGAAAGGTCCGGGATCGTCTGCTGGGGCACGTCCTGGGTTTCGACTATGGTTTTTTTGGTTCGAGGCGGGGAGGAGAGCTGATCTCCCGCATCACGAATGACATCGCTCGGATCCGGGCGGCGGTATCCCAGCACGTTTCGATCGTCTTCAGGGAGAGTCTCTCGCTGATCGGCTATATCTCCGTGGCGGTTTACCAGAGTCCCCGGCTTGCCTTCTATGGATTGGTTGTGGTGCCGCTCGCGGCCGTTCCGCTGTCCTTTTTTGCAAAACGCGTTAAAAAGCTCTCCCATCGATCCCAGGAGAAGGATTCAGATATCACCTCCAGGCTCTCTGAGATCTTCAACAACATGGAGCTCATCAAGGCTCACAACAGTGAGGATTTTGAGCTTTCACGCTTCCAGAAGGACAACCTCGAGTTCCGTCGGATCAATATGAAGGGAGTTCGGGTGCGCGAGATCGCCTCTCCCTTCATGGAGTTTGTCGGTTCCATCGCTGTGGCGACCGTGATCTGGTTTGGAGGCCTGCAGATTATCGATGGAAAACTGACGCCGGGGCAGTTCGCCTCATTCGCGGCGGCTCTTTTTCTGATCTACACACCCCTGAAGCGAATCTCGAAGATCTATAATCAGATGCTGGAAGCAGTGGCGGCCTCCGAGAGAATCTGGGATATGCTGGACCGACGTCCTGAGATCCGCAGTGGAGATCTCGTTCTCCAGGCGCCGATTCGTCAGCTGGAGTTTGTTGATGCCCATCTGAATTATGGTGAGGTTCAGGCTCTGAGAGGCGTCAGTCTTGAGCTGAAAAGGGGAGAGATGACTGCCATCGTCGGTGACAGTGGAGGAGGAAAATCCTCCCTGGCGGCCCTGATTCCGCGGCTCTATGATCTCAGTTCGGGGCAGCTGCTGGTCGAGGGAAGGGATATCCGGGAGTTGGAACTCGGCAGTCTGAGGCGGCGCATCGGTATGGTGACCCAGAGGGTCTATGTTTTCCGGGATACGGTGACCACAAATGTCGCCTACGGTCTGGAAGTGGATCGGAAGGCCGTAGAGGATTCTCTGCGTCGTGCCGGCGCCTGGGAGTTCGTCTCCGCGATGCCCGAGGGAATCGATACCGTTCTTGAGGAGTTCGGCTCCAATCTCTCCGGCGGGCAGCGTCAGAGACTGGCGATTGCCCGGGCCCTCTACCGGCGGCCCGATATTTTGATTTTGGACGAAGCAACTTCGGCATTGGACAATGTCTCGGAGGCAGCCATCCGGAAAGCCCTGGAAGATATTACCCCGGAGTGTATCACCCTGGTGATCGCCCATCGTCTCAGCACCGTCGAACTGGCGGACAAGATTCACATCTTAAAAGAGGGGAAGATCGTGGCTCAGGGGACGATGCAGGAGCTTCTGGAGACTTCAGCCGAATATCGGAGGCTGGCGGAGGGAATTCTTCCGGAATAAGGGTCCGCGCAAGAATTACTTCCTGCTTTGCGCGCCCGGATGTGCTTCAGATTTGGATTGGGCGATTGAGGGAAAGCGGAGGCGTAGCCTTGCCTGCGTTGAGTATTTCCAGATTGAGCCCGAGCCGAAGATGTG